>DAOWDJ010000008.1 GCA_030639065.1 archaeon | reverse complement strand
CATATTATCAAAGATTAATTTATGTTGGGGGTTTTATATATTAAAGAAATAGGCAATACAAAAAATCTAGGACAGGTAAATTAAAGGAGAAGTAAACAGATATGAGAGTTTTATATACTTTTATACATATAACTCGTTGTTATGTGAAATTTCTGAGCACACCAAAAACCAAAAAGTTTTTAATAACTAACTTATTAATTAATATTATGAAAAATTCAAAGCAATGTCCTAAATGTTCATCAAAAAAAATAATTAGAATTCCTGGAAAATTTGAGTCATGGGGTGCTGGAAATAATATTAGGATGGGTATTTTTGTTAAGAATGCAGTATTAGTTACTAGATATCTATGTAATAATTGTGGTTTTTCTGAAGAGTGGATAGATAAGAAAGAAGATATTGAAAAATTAAAGAAAAAATATTAATTATGGAATCAAAAACAAAAAACAAGGGATTGGCTTATTTTGTATAGGTATTGCAGTATTGTTCATTATTATTATCAATAAATTCATTAAAAGCTATGAATGGGCAACGATAGGAATAGCAATAATACTTTTTACCATAGGAATAATTTTAGTTTTAAAATACCAAAAATAAGTGTGCTCAGAAACTCAAGGGGACGTTGCACTTTCGCTTCACTGCGTTAGGCTCACTCTCGCATAACATGGGTTAAAAGGAAAATTGCTCGGCTCGCAATTTTCCCAAATTTTCTCCGCTACGCTACGAAAACTTCTCTAAACCCCAATGTTATAATCATCTTCTAGCTGAATATCTGAGCTCTTTTGTTTCTGGCATATTTCTCAATTTTTCAATGGCTCTTTTTTCTATCTGTCCAA
This sequence comes from archaeon, assembly GCA_030639065.1. Taxonomy (GTDB): domain Archaea; phylum Nanobdellota; class Nanobdellia; order Pacearchaeales; family GW2011-AR1; genus JAGVXH01. Next base: position 37,790 of record DAOWDJ010000008.1, on the reverse strand, counting down.
CTCGCGCTCTAGTTATATCAAGTTGTGTCACGCCTATTTCCTCTTGTGTATATAATCCGTTCCCATCTAGCCCAAATGTTTTTTTTATAATGAGACTCTGTGTTGAGGGTAGCTTTTCTGCTATAGATAAAAGATCCCCCTGTAAGATCCACCTGTCTTGTTCTATATCGTATTCATCGTGATGAGGGGAAGAAGGGAGAGTACTCATTAATGTGTAGTCTTCGTTATTATACGACCTCGAATCATTAAGAGATTCTTCCTTAGATATTATCATTAGTTTTGTGATTTTCTTCTCAGGGTAACTCATTATTTCACTTATCTCTTTTGAAGAATGTTCTTTAGAAATAAGATAATGTATTCTGTTAAGTTTGCTCCATGTGTGATAACCCAACCTTATTGCTCTAGACGTATCTCCGAGTGCTTTCTGTATACCTTTATGTATCCATGACTCGGAATGAGAACCTAATCGGTACCCCTTTCTAAAATCATATTTTTCTGTCGCACTCATTAACCCAATATTTCCTTCTTGAATCAAATCTTCAAAATCAAGACCCCTTCCTTGATATTTTCTTGCAGCATATATAACAGATGCCAAGTTATGATTTATCAACTTAGTTCTAGCATCCGCATCTCCATTACTCATCCTTTCTCCGAGGACTAATTCCTCTTCCAAATTTAATGACGGGTATTTATGAAGTTCTTTAAAATAATAACCTAAACCTTCCATGATTATCCTATCTGTTACCACTTTATAAAGATAATCGTCTCATATCTCCAAAATCTTCCCCTTTCTACCAACTTGCACAACCCTCGTCTTCCCAATTTTATCCTCGATTCCCTCACTTTCATGAATATGCGCACTAATCAACAAGTCTGGCTTAAAATCCTTTACTGCTTTTCTCAAAATCTCATCTCCAGGAATTCCAGAAAGTTCCGCTTTCGTGCCCTCAGCATGTAAATGCGAAACCAAAATTCTTTTAGCTGGTTTCATCATTTCAAAATTTTTCTTTATTTCATTCAAATCACTATCATCTAAGCTCAACTTCCAATCCGGACTCCCAATTCCTGCAATCCCAACACCACCATAAGTCACATAATAATTATGAATACTTTTTCCTTCTCTTCTCAACATCTCATGTTCTTCATCAAAATCACAATTTCCCGGCACAAAAACAACCTTCTGTCCTGCGTCTCGAAACGGCTTCAAAATTCCTGGCCCTCCTTCATCATATCCATAAATATCCCCAGCTAAGACCACTAAATCAACTTTCTCCTTCTTCCCTTTTGCCGACAATTTCTTCGCGATATCTAAACTTCCGTGCAAATCCCCAGCCGCCAAAATTTTCAACTTCCCATCCATAAGTCTCCTAATCAACACTTTTTTAAATAACTTCCCGTTTCCATTAGTATGACAAAAACCCAACAAAAACCCAAGAAAAAAGGTTATGATTTTACAGAAGTTGAACCAAGAATAATGCAATTTTGGGAAAAAGAAAAAATATTCAAATTTAATACGACTAATACAGAAAAAGAAATTTTCTCATTTGATACACCACCCCCAACAATTTCAGGACGACTTCATATGGGACACGTATTCGGTGACGCACAACAAGATTTTATTGCGAGATACAAGCGAATGAAGGGTTTTAATGTTCTGAATCCATTTGGAACAGATAATAATGGATTGCCAACGCTAAAATTGGTAGAAAAAGAAAAAAAAGTAAATTCCAAAGACATGACAAGGGAGGAATTTATAGAGCTTTGTCAAAAAACCATTAAAGAAGAATTTATTCCACAATTTTTAAACGATGCAAAAAGGCTAGGGATTTCAGCAGATTGGGATATTTTTTATTCAACAATAGATAGAAGGTCAAGAAGAATTTCTCAAAAGAGTTTTATAGATTTATACAAAATGGGAAGAGAATATAGAACAGAATGTCCCTCGCTGTGGTGTACGAAATGCCAAACAACAATCGCACAAGTAGAGCTTGAAGATGTGGATAAAAACACAATATTTAATGACATTGTTTTCAAAATTGGAAATCAAGATTTAATAATTTCAACAACTCGTCCAGAACTTTTACCAGCCTGTGTTTGTGTTTTTGTAAACAAATCAGACAAAAGATACAAAGATATTATAGGCAAAAAAGCAAAAGTTCCGCTATTTGATTTTGAAGTTCCAATCCTAACAGATGAAAAAGCAGACCCAGAAAAAGGAAGCGGTGCAGTTATGTGTTGCACTTTCGGCGACCAAACAGATATGGAATGGCAAAAAGAATATCAGTTAGAAATTAAAGAAGCAATTACCCCAAATGGAAAGATGACCTCATTAACTGGAAAATATGAAGGCATGAAAATAGAAGAGGCAAGAGAAGAAATAATTAAAGATTTGAAAAATGCAAAATTATTAATCAAACAAGAAAAAATAAACCATAGTGTAAATGTTCACGAAAGGTGCGGAACTCCAATAGAGTTCATAAATTCAAAACAATGGTTTGTAAAATATTTAGACATAAAAGAAGATATGATAAAATGGGGAGAAAAAGTTAAGTGGTATCCAGAATATATGCAACATCGTTATACTAATTGGGTAAAAGGATTGAAGTGGGACTGGTGCATATCAAGACAAATTCCATTCGGGATTCCATTTCCTGTATGGTACTGCAAAGATTGTAATGAAATAATTGTGGCTAACGAAAAAGATTTACCAGTAGACCCTCTTGAAGATAAACCACCAATAAAAAACTGCCCTAAATGTAATTCTTCTGAGTTTGTCCCAGAAAAAGATATTATGAATACATGGGCAACTTCCTCGCTGACACCAGAAATTATAAAAGATTTACTAAAGGATACAAAAATTTACAATAAAATAAAAAATGAACCAATGTCGATTAGACGAAATGGTCACGATATAATTACTTTCTGGGATTTTAACAGTATTCTAAAATCTCAATTACACCATAAAAAAAATCCTTGGAACACATTAATGATAAACGGGTGGATGTTAGGAAAAGATGGTAAAAAAATGGCAAAATCAAGAGGGAATGGAGTTGCGCCACAAGATACAATCGAACAATGGGGATCCGACGCTTTACGATTTTTATGTGCTACTTCCAAGCTCGGAGAAGATTTGTCTTTCCCAGAAGCAGAATTAACAGCTGGCAAAAAAACAATAACAAAACTTTGGAATGCCTCTAAATTTGTATTTATGAATCTTGAAGATTATAATGACAGGAAGCCAGAAAAATTAGAAAAAATCGATGATGAGTTTTTGAAACATCTAGATAATTTAGTCGAATCGGTTACAACTCATTTTGAGGATTACAATTATTCATATGCGAAAGATAACATTGAAAGATTTTTCTGGTCAGATTTTGCAGACAATTATATTGAAATTGTAAAGAAACGAATTTATAACGAGAGCGGAGACAAAAAACTTTCAGCTCAATATGTGCTTTACAAATCTTTGTTAACCATTCTAAAACTTTTTGCTCCAATTATGCCGTTTATTACTGAAGAGATCTATCAGATTTACTTCAAAAAAACTGAGGGTGACAAATCAATCCACATCTCGAATTGGCCAGAATTTAATAGAAAAGCGAAAATATCTGAAACTTTTAATAGATTTGTAGAAGTTTTATCTAAGGTCCGTCATGCTAAAACTGTTGCTCAAAAATCTATGAATTCGGAGATTTCTTTAACATTGGATAAAGACACCGTTAAGAAACTAGGAGAAACATTGCAGGATTTGCAAGATGTAACTAACACCAAAAAATTTAAAGAAGGAGAATTCAAAGTAGAATTTATTTAATCATGGACGAATCGCAAAAATTTGAGTTAGAATCTTTCGTTGAAGAACTTGAAGGATATAGAGGCAGACACACAGAACTAATTACAGTTCTTGTCCCAGCAGGAGCCACATTAACTCAAACAACAAAACAACTTGAAGATGAGAAGGGGACTGCTACAAACATAAAAGGAACATCAACAAGAAAAAATGTAATCAATGCACTTGAAAGAGCAGTTAGAAAGTTAAAAGAGATAGGAAAAACTCCAGAGAATGGATTGGCATTGTTCTCAGGAAATGTAACAATGGCTGACGGTAAAGAAAGTCTAGAAGTTTGGGTAATAGAACCTCCTAAAAAACTTAAAATAAAAATTTACAGATGCGACCAGACTTTTGTTTTAGACCCATTAAAAGAGATGCTTGAAACGGATGAAGTTTATGGACTTTTAATTATCGAACGAAATGAAGCATCAATAGGAATCCTCGATGGGAAACATATTAAAATTCTACAACATATGACTTCAGGAATTCCAGGTAAGACAAAATGTGGCGGACAATCTGCACAAAGATTTGCTCGTATTAGGGAAAGTGCAGCAAAAGAGTTTTTTAAACGGGTGGCAGAAGCTATAAAGACGCATTTTTGGGACAATAAAAAATTAAAAGGAATTTTAGTTGGTGGGCCGATTCCTACAAAAGACGAATTCTTAACTCAAGGGCAACTAGTAACAAAATTAAAGGAAAAAGTAATTGCAGTAAAAGATATTGGTGGAACAGGGATGCATGGACTCCAGGAATTAGTTGAACGTTGCCAAGATGTTTTAGCAGAACAAGAAATTACAAAGCAAAGGTTAATTTTAGATTTATTCTTTGAAAGATTAGCGAAGGAACCAAATAAAGTTTCATACGGAGAAGCAGAAATTGAAGATAGATTAAATCGAGGAGCGGTGGAGAAATTAATTATCTCAAAATCCTTACCGAGAGAAAAAGTAAAAATGTTAGAAAAGTTAGCAAAGGCTTCGTCAACAGAAATACATATTGTAACAAATGAAACTGCAGAAGGTGTACAATTTGATAACCTTGGAGGAGTCGGTGGACTTCTAAGATTCGAAATTCACGATTAGGTAACGCCAGCAATCTTTTAAAACTCTCTTGCCAATAAGTTACATGGAAGAATCATCATTGGTTGACAGTCCCAAGATTATTACAGAATCAACTGCAGAAGAACTTGATAATGTCTTTGAGAACGAAGAAAAAAATTCTGAAGAAAAAGTTGAAGCGGCATTATTTATAGCAGGACGGTTTCTAAATCTTCAGGAATTAGTTATGCTAACAGACGTAAACCCAATTATGCTTAAAGAAATTCTTCATCGACTAGAAAAAAAATACTCTTCAGGAGTTTTAAGATTAATAAATAGGTCTAACTCGTGGAAAATGGATGTTGCGGAAGAATATCATTATCTAATAAATAAGTTAGCAACAGGTAGCGCAGAATTTTCAAAAGCCGAACAATCAACCCTCGCAATCATAGCATACAAACAACCGATCAAACAATCCGTTATAATAAAAATACGAGGAAATAAGTCTTATGATCACATCAAAAAATTTAGACAATTAGGATTAGTAGTTGCAAAAAGAACAGGGCATACCTTAGATTTATCACTTTCAGAAGAATTTTACGAATATTTTAATGTCGATCCTTCAAATAACAATTCAGAAAATAAAATCAAAAAGGAAATATAATTATGACGCTCACACTAACTCTTATTTATATCTCAATTTACATCGGACTAATTGCTACGACATTTTATATTCTTAGTTATAAAAGAGGTAAAGTAAAGAAAAAACAATTATTCACAGATGACGAACTCCCGACAGTCTCGGTAATAATCCCTGCGTTTAACGAAGAAAAATCGATAGCAGGAACAATAGAATCAATAAGAGCGTCAGATTATCCGAAAGGAAAATTAGAAATCATAATTATAGACGACGGCAGTAAAGATAAAACACTAGAGATAGCGAAGAAATATCAGTCTAAAATAATAAAAGTTTACACAAGGCCAAATGGAGGAAAAGGGGGGGCATTAAACTATGGGATAAAATATTCTAATTCAGAAATCATTCTAAGTATGGATGCCGACACTTTTGTCAAACCTCATAGCGTGAAAGAACTGATGAGGTATTTTAAAGATCCAGAAGTTATGTGCGTGAGTCCGTCGATGCTTGTTCATAATCCAAAAGGAATTCTTCAAAGAATCCAGCAGGCAGAATATCTTTTCGGATTGTTTTTAAGAAAAGCATTTAGTTCGATAAACGCAATTCATGTCACCCCTGGAGCATTCTCAGCGTATAAAAAATCGTTCATTGATAAACATGGAGGTTATGATGAAGATAATATTACCGAAGATCTTGAACTTGCATTAAGGATTCAATCAAAAGGGTACATGATAGAAAACTGTTCCAATGCTCCGGTGTATACTATTGCGATGAGCAAATTTAAGCCCCTTATGATTCAGCGAAGACGATGGTATGTGGGATTGATGAGGAATACTTGGAATTATAAATTCATGTTCGGTCCAAAATATGGTGACCTTGGAGTTTTTGTACTTCCAATAGCCTGGATAAGCATTTTCTTTTCGGTATTTCTAATTAATTATATGGTAATCAAGGCTTTATTTAAAATTCAAGAGGAGCTAGCTTTCCTAATAAGTATTAACTTTGATTTCATTAGTCTATTCGGAGTTAGTCGTTACTTCTTTGAAAGATTATTCTTTCTAGTTTTCACAAACCCAATAATTATTTTCTTCTTATTATTTGTAGTGGTTCTTGGAGTGTATATGAAATTCGCAACAAAAAATATAGGCAAAGTGAAAAGTTTCCCAGGTACAATTTTACTTTATTTCCTTTTCTTTGCTCTTCTTTTTGGATTTTGGTGGACGGTCTCAATAATTTATGTATTACTAAATAAAAAAGTGACTTGGAGATAATTTATAAACAAGTCTGAATAAATAAAAATATGGAAGCAAGAAAAGTTCAAAGCAAATCAAGATATCTATGGGCATTTATTATTGGAACAGCGATTTTTATTTTAGGATTCGCATTTACTAATGGAATCGCATATCTAGAGTTCCAAAGAATTTCAAGTTTGCAAGGTCCAACTTCTTACCAAATATTCCAAGACAAACTTCAATACACTCTTTTTGACGAAGATATATGCGCGGAAGAATCTTATTTAAAAATTTCCAAGGATTTGAGTTATCAAGGACAAATAATCGGAGACTTAGAAACTAAACTTGGAAAAGATAATGAAAATGTTTTATTTCGAAAGAAATTCTACACCCTGATTCAACTTGAGCATTTAGAATTTGTTAAAATAATCAATGAAGAATGCGAAAAAGATATCAATATTATCCTTTTCTTTTATTCGAACAAAAAAGAAGACTTGGCAGATTCAGAAAGACTAGGAGACATTTTAGGACCAATTTATGTAAGGAACAAAGACAATTTAGTTTTGTATTCTATAGATTTAAATTTAGATAGCGAAATAGTAAAAAATCTCAGAGAAAAATATGATGTAGAAGATTCAGTAATCATTTTAAATGAAAATCAACGATTCACAGAAATCAGTAACATTAACGAAATCGAAACCCACCTTAATTAAAAATGAATATTAATTTCCAGAACTTTTTCAAAAAAATAAAATCTTTTATTAGAAAAAATCCCCTACTAACTTCTTTATTTGTACTCTCAACTTTATTTTTCCTAATACAACATTATTTTGATTTCTCATGGGATTTTGCAGCATATATAATCAATGCAAAATATTTTTTCTACGGAGGTAATTATTTCGAAGTATATCGAGCTCCGATGATAAGTCTCATGTTAGGTCCACTATTACTTTTAGGAAACTTAGCACCTTATATTTACATCCTATTTGTTGCTTCCTTATTTTTTTACTCCACATACAAACTTTCCAATGCTCTTTTTGAAAAATATTTTTATAAATTTAAAATCAAAAGAAAAACACTAAATCTCTTATTTTATTTCTTCAGTCTTAATATTTTTGTATTAGGTTTCGGTTTAGTTGTAGGGACAGAATTACTCGCACTTTCTTTTTTTCAATTATTCATTGCATATTTTATTTTGAATAAAAATTCTGGACATTTCCTAGCTTTAGCTTTTTTGAGCAGATATAATTTTTTCGTCTTTGTTCCATTTCTCTTCTTAAATAAAAGCCTAAAACAAATACTAAAAAATCTAGGATTATTCTTTCTGGTAACTTTCCCCTGGTTTCTATTTAATAAAATTAAATGGGGGAATTGGTTTACGAGCATTGCAGACGCCTTCCATCTTAATGTATTTTCTAGATTGGATATGGCACAACCTTTCGACTTCTCTTCGTTGTTAATTATTACTAACTGGTTTCTGCCTTTTGTTATTTTGGGATTATCAGTCCCAATTATGATTTTGCTCAAATCTAAAAACAAAAAAATATCCAATTATAAATACGAAATATTATTTGCAGCCATTTTTCTTCTTTTCTTATATGATGTATACACAATTCCATTCAAGATAGTGAGATATTTATTTAATATGGCTCTCCCGGTAGCATTTTTTTCTATGCTAGGGGCGATAGTTATTCTTAAAAATTTAAGAAAAGAATCTTGGAGAAAAGGATTTATAATAATTCTTTCGATAGGATTCTTAATTTCTCTAGGGGTTGCTGGTCAGAGGTCTTTTAGAATGGAAGATTCAGACACAATGTATATTGAAGCCATACAAGATATAGAATCCCTAGGATTAAGCGAGTGTCAAATTTTATCCCCACACTGGGTTCCAGCAAATTATTACAGTGGAAATGTAAGATATTTCCCTTACACTATTCAAGAGGGTTTGGATCGAAACGAAATAATGCTCATATTTTATAAGGATCCAACAATGGACGATAAATTTACAATGGATGAGATAAAAAACTATAATCTATTAAGCGAAGAAAAAAGTTATGTGATTATAGCTAATCCAGAAACGACAAGTGAAAATTGTATTAAAGCCAAAGGGTATTCTAATCCAATGACTTCAGAAGCCTGCCAGGCATTATCGAATAAATTTCATTCAGAATTAATGAGTAATGTATTTCTAAGGATCTGTAGATTCGTTAATTATTTATCTTTCTAAATCGCCATTTCAACAAAACCCAAAGTGCTTGAATTCCATCCATGGCATTTATCTTTTTCCCTTCTTCTGTGGTCCGCGGATTATAAGAAATAGGAATCTCAAAAATCTTATAACCTTTTCGAAGAAATTTAGCAGTAACTTCAGGCTCCCACTCAAAATGATTCCCCTCAGCTTTCACAAGAACAGGTTTCAAATCTTTATGAAAAACTTTGTAACAAGTAGGTTCATCTGTAAGATGTGACCAATATAATAAGTTTGTAAACATTGTAACAACTCTTCCTCCAAAATAAAATAAAAATTTCCCCTTACGATTTTCTTTTCCTAATAGTCGCGAGCCATATACTATTTTTGTTTTGCCATCAATAATCGGTTTTATCAATTTACCATATTCCTCAGGGACATATTCTAAATCCGCATCTTGTACAATAATTATATCTCCACTAGATTCAGCAATTCCAGTTTTTAGAGCGGCTCCCTTCCCACGATTTTTTTCATGAGATAATAATTTGATATTTTTAATTTTTTTCAAAATTTCTTGCGTCCCGTCGTTAGAAAAATCATCAATTACAATAATCTCTTTTTCAATGTTTCCAAGATTAACCTTTTTCACCCGAGTTATTAATTCTTCGACAAATTCTTTTTCATTATAAACAGGAATTATTACGGAAAGTTTCATTTAGCAAAAAAGCTCCATAGCTTTAAATATCTATCTCACAATTCATTAAAATGGGAGTAAAGAAAAAGTTTTTGTCGTTTTGTTTTGCAGGAGCATCAGGTGCTACAGTCGAACTTTTATCATTCAATCTTTTTTTTCTATTTTTAAATTTTCCAATTTCTAAAACTCTTGCCCTAATGATGGCATTATCATTAAATTTTATGATAAATCGAAACATAACCTTCCTTGCAAGATCTGGGAAGGCCACAAAACAATTTATCAAATATGCTATAGTGTATTCAGTGGCAATAACAATTAATCTTTCTACAAGTCTTATTATGAATAGCATATTGTCTCCAGGAATTATAAATGCAAATATTGCAACCGTAACAGGGATAATTGTGGCAATACCTATCAGTTTTTTTGGCTCTCTACATTGGGTGTTCAAAGACAAAATCCCAAAGAACTAACATATACATCCGACCATATATTTATTTAAAAATACTTATTACTTTTCTAAGTTATGGTAAGATGCACAATATGCAAGAAAGGTTCTAATGAAATAAAATTATATAGCGGTATTTTGGATTCCGATATGGTTATGATTTGTGAGGAATGTGCACAGACTGAAGGTGTTCCAATAATAAAGAAACCATCTGAGTTACAATTAGATAAAGCGGATGAACGATATTCAGTTCGTGAACGAATGGAACGAATGTCAGGAATACATGAATCAAAAAACAATAATAAAATCATCACACAAGGAGATTTCGCAAAACTTCGAATACCACCAAAAAAACAATCCCACGAAGATGTTTTAGATAATTATTATTGGACTTTGAATATAGCACGAAGAAGATCAAAACTCAGTATAAATCAACTCTCAGAATTAATAAAAATAGATACCGATATATTGCAATCAATTGAAAAGGGAAAAATTCCAGAAAATTTTAGAGAAGTCTTTTTAAAACTAGAAGCCTTTCTCGGAATAAAGCTTCTAAAAAACCATGAGAAAAAGTTAAACTTTATTAGAACCAGAGATGAAGAGAAAGAAATATTAAGCAACGTTAGGAAAAAATTAAATCTAAAATCACAAGGTATTGAGATATCAGAATTTGACGATCCAGAGTATATAGAAGACGGGAAAAAAGAACAACTAGAGAGGATATCGGAAGGAAAAATTGATTTCTCAAAAAGAGAAGAGCTGTCAGATATAACTCTTGATGATTTGGTTAGTATGAAAAAAGAAAGAGAATCAAAGTCGGCAAAGAAGAAAGCTAAAGCAACTGAAGAAGCAATGCTCGGAGATGATTTAGATCTAGAAATCGATGAATTATAATTTTTAAGATAATATGTTTTGTAGATAGCTACCCAAGGTATCTCAAACGCCCAGGTCTTGGTTCATAGACCAAACCCTCTTCTAGTAATTTCTTAATCTCACCATTGATTGTATCAGGACTTGCCTCAGTGTTCATAATTAACGTATCCACATCAATACCACCATCAGTTTCAGCTTCCTTGATTTTTACCATTATTTCATTCTTTAATTTCGAATCATTATTCTCACCAACCGGCATATCTTTCCTAGCATTTTGTATTTCTAACTTTCTAACTAATAGCCACTGGACATCAACCTTTTTTATAACCTCAGGAATCATATATAATTCACCATTCCATTCTCGCATATTCCCAATAATCTGTAAAGTATCTCCCTGCACAACCTCTTTTAATGGCTCAATATCTTCTCCAAAAGCCTTTAATTTTAATTGCCCCGAAGCATCATCAATAGTTAGCGAAGCAAATTGTTTCTCCCCTTCCTGAATAAATTTATCGACACAATTAGCTAGAATATTAACACGTACAACTTTTTTATCTCCCAATTCCAGGAATAAAAACTTTCCTTCATTCATCATAGGCACACCTTTCAAAATATCACCAATCCTCAATTTATATGCAATGTTTCTTTTTCTCTGTTCTCCGAAACTAGCTGAGGCACTTCCAGTCGTAGAGCTTTGCGTATCATTTCCTCCTTCCATATCTCGAAATATTCTTCAGGGTTTATAAGGATTATTGGGATTGAGTTAAAATGTTTAGACATGATGTTCAACTTTATCTACAAGGTGTTCAAAATTATGAATTTCACGAATAATTCCACGCACAGGCTGAAATTCTTTAATTAAGAATTCTGATGAAAACTTCCTAACATGTCGCACTTCCCGTAAAAATCGAAGTCCAAAAGCAGAAACAAAAAATCGAGTTACAGCAGAAGCTGCAAAGATGAAAAGAAGTGGATTCATAAATGAGATATTAATCCATGCTAATAAAGAACCTATACTAGCACCAATAAAAGTTCCGACCCCAACCATTAAGTTCATATAAGATACGCCAAAACTTCTTTTCGGAGAGCTCACCGCGTCGTAAATATAATTATTCACAGCTAAATTATATCCAGCCCAGGCGAACCCTCCAACAATAGCAGGAACGAACAATAAATATAATTTAACCATCAATACATCAGCAAGAAGTGTAGATAAAAGCCATAACAGCGGTGTTGTAACGATCATCCAAGAACAAACATTAATCAATTTTACATTCCCAAATCTATCGGAAAACTTTCCAAGTAGAGGCAAAAAGATTAGTTGAAAGATAATCGAAGATATTGTAATCAACATATACCAAACATAGGAAAATCCTAAATCTCTTATCATATAAACAGCCCAGAACGGTGCAGAGATACCCACAGCTAGGCTAAGAATAAATCTAAATAAAGTAAACCTACCAAAAGGTGTAGACGTGCATTTATTTAAGAATTGTTTGAATGTAAAATAATCTCTTTTTCTAATTTTAAGCCGTGGTTCGTACTGTTTCCTCAATAGATTCCAGGAAAAGAATTGAGCTATTGCTGCCAAACTAAATAATACTCCGAATCCGAGGAGAATAAATGCTAGAACATTACCGTAATATTTTCCAAAATCTTTTGCCCCATCAAGAATTAGAGCACCACTAATCATAGCAATAATTCCAAAAAATCCAGATGCCCTATTTCTTTTAGAGAAATACTTTCCACGTCCATTATCAGGAACAAGGGAACCCATCCAGGAGAACCAAACAGGATTAACAATTGCGGCAGACGTATAAGTCAAACCAATCAAACCAATCAAAATCCATATGGTATGTGGAACATCAAGATAAAATAGAAGCCCTGTTAAGATAATTGGGATCCAAAGCAAAACCCTTATCATAACTCCCATCAAAACAATTTTTTTCCTTGAAAATTTCTCAACCAACGTTGATGCCTTCAGTTGGACGATACCGGGTATTAGACTAATAATCGCATACAAAATTCCCATCTGTACTGTAGTTGCGCTCAAAGCTAAGGCAAACGGTGAAAGGTACGAAACTCCAAGACTAAAGGATGTTGATGCAAAAGATCCTTCACGTATACTTGATTTTAAACTTCTGTCAATTTTTTTCTGGACAACAGGATGGTCAACTCTAACAATACTTCCTTTTCTCACCATACAATATTGTACAAAATACCATATAAAAACATAGCGACATATAAAATTGGTACAAAAATACAAAATGGCAAACTTTAATAATCTTTTTTTAAGTCAAGTTATATGAAAGAAAAATTTTATATAACAACAGCAATAGATTACGTGAATGCAGAACCACACATAGGTCACGCCTTCGAAAAAATTCTAACCGACACAATCGCAAGATGGCATAGGCTTCAAGGGAAAGAAGTTTTCTTCCTAACCGGAGTAGATGAAAATGCCCAGAAAAATGTTCAAGCAGCAGAGGCTGCAGGATTACCAACAAAAAAATTCATAAACCAAAATACTCAATCGTTCATTAATCTTTGCAAAATTCTAAACATAGGTTATGATAAATTTATAAGAACTACAGCAAAAGAACACACAGAAGTTGTTGAAGAAGTAATACAGAAAATTATTGACAATGGAGATATTTACAAGGGTGAATATGAAGGTGAATATTGTGTAGGCTGCGAATCTTTCAAGACAGAGAGAGATTTGATCGACGGAAAATGTCCAGAACACAACCGAATTCCAGAACACAGAAAAGAATCAGCGTATTTTTTTAAACTAGGGAAATATCAAAAGAAATTAATTAAATTTGCAGAAAACTATATTACTCCAAAAGAAAAAAAGAACGAAATCACCTCAAGGCTAAAAGAACCCCTAAATGATTTATGCATCAGTCGGGCGGGTGCAGAATGGGGAATAGACTTCCCAGGAGATAAAAATTTCAAAGTATATGTTTGGGTAGACGCTCTAATTAATTATCTATCTGGAGCAAAAGAAAGATGGCCAGCCGATGTTCATGTAATTGGAAAGGGAATTAATTGGTTCCATTCAGTAATTTGGCCAGCTCTATTAATGTCAGCTAAAATCGAACTTCCAAAAAAACTCCTAGTTCACGGATACATTAATTTAGCGGGACAAAAAATGTCAAAATCTCTAGGCAATGTAATAAATCCCATAATTCTAACAGAAAAATATGGGGCAGACACAGTCCGATATGCCCTATTACGATGTTCGGTTTTGGAGGATTCAGATTTCTCCGAACAAATTCTAATTGAACGACACAATAATGAACTTGCGAACAAATTAGGCAACTTAGTTTCAAGAACATCTGCTTTAGCTGAAAAATACGGAACAGAAAGGACAACAAACACACTAATAAAAAAACTAAAACTTAAAGAAATAGAAAAATACTTTGAGGAATTCAAAACAGATAAAGCTCTCAATGAAATATTTGCATTTATAGATATATGTAACGAATTTATTCAATCAAAAAAACCATGGGAAACGCATGATAAAAAGATTCTTTATCAGCTGGTTTATTCTATAAAAGAAATAGCAAGATTATTATTCCCGTTTATTCCAGAATCTGCAGAAAAAATTTCTCAAGTATTCAAAAGCGACAAAATAAAAAAAGCACCAATTTTATTTGAGAAAATTGACATTCCAAAACAAAACCTTAATAAATCAGAAGAACCAAAAGAAATTATGGAAGGCGTAACAACAATTAATTTTGACGATTTTGAAAAAATAGACTTGCGAGTAGCAGAAATTCAAAAGGTAGAGGAAATTCCTAAAGCTGATAAACTTTACAAATTAATACTTAATGATGGAGAAGACGGAAGAACAATTTGTGCAGGGATAAAAGAATTCTACTCTTCTAAAGAACTTAAAGGCAAGAAAATAATTATTGTAGCCAATTTAAAGCCGAGAAAACTACGAGGTATTGAATCAAAAGGTATGCTTTTAGCAGCTTCAAACAAAGACCACACAAAGGTTTCTTTAATTTCTCCGGATCAAGATATAGAAGTCGGAAGCATCGTAGGTTAAAACTCAAAACTATAATCCAAAAATTATTTCCAAAAGCTTTCTTTTTTCTTCTACTTTTTCGCCAGAAACCTTCCTAGCAATTTCGTAATATTTTTTCGAAACCCTACTTTTTGGGTGTGTATGACAAACTGCATCTCTTAAATTTAAAGCTTCTTTAACCGCCTTATCTTCAGGTATAACCCCTATAATTTGAGATTCTAACATAGATTTAATAGATGACAAAGGCATTTCATATTTAGCCTGTGTATGTCGAGTAACGATAACTCCATTAATTTCTTTTCCCATCTGTCGGGCCACCTTAACAGCTTTCAATGCATCCGTCACCGCAGGCATTTCAGGATTAGTAATTATAATAATTTCGTCAGCGACACTTAAAACCGCAATAACTTCTTCCCCAAACCCAGCAGCAGAATCGACAATAACATAGTCACAAAGTGTAGCTAATTTTTTTACAATTTCAGGGAGCCTTTTTGTATTGAATTTTGTTAATTCTTTAATAGATAGTGAAGATGGTACAATTTTAGTTCCAGAAGAGTGTTCGTAGATTGCATCTTCGATATCAGCCTTACCCTTTAATACATGGTTTAATGTTACTGGCACAATAGGCGCACCAAGCTGCAATCCGATATTAGGAGTATTTAGATTTGCATCAACTATAATAACATTTTTATTTAACTTATTCAATGAAGCTCCTAAGTTAATTGCGGTAGTTGTTTTACCAACCCCACCTTTTCCCGAATTTACAACGATTATTCTTGCCATTATTTTTTTTTATACTGGTACTCTTTGAGAGCCATTTTTGTTTTAATTTAAAAAAGTTTGTTCTATCTTCGCTTTCATTCTAAATAAACTTGTAATTATCAGAAAAAATCACTTTATAAGCTTTATTCAGATTAATTCCCTAGAATTTTTTTGACTTCACTAATAAATTTTTCAACTATCTCGTAATACTCCCCCAATTTTTCCATATTAATATCAGTCGTTTTCTTCGTTCCAATAACTTTTAAGTTAACATTTTTTCTAAATTCTCCACTTCTAGTCTTATTTAAATCAGGTACTCTCTTAAAGAAAATATATAATGGAATTACATCTTGCACAGCTGCATCCTTGGCAAAATATTTTTTTATAAATTCAATCCTTTGTTTAGGATTAGTTGGCATAGCAGGGATTTTCCCACTTTCTACCTTATTCTCTAGAATAGCGTCAAAACTAATCTCAATCAAACTTTTCCATCGCGCCAATAAGTTCAAAATCACATCACAGGTCTTTGTATATTTTAAGCTTACATACAGAAGATGATCGGCGCTTGTTTTCTCCTTAATAATTTCTTCAATCATGATTCATTCCTTTTGTGTAAGAAACCAGAAGTTATTTACCTTTTTATACCTGCCGAACATTTCCAGGAAACGCAATAATCCCATCACGTATCGAATCTATAAACTCATTAATTCGTGTGACTGTCAAAACACGATATTTTCCTTCAATCAATAGAATAATCTTTTCTCCCTTCGCTAGTTCAATAGGAGAAATTTTCCGCGCCTTTTTTATTTCGAATATTTTCATTAAATTTTCATAAGTTGTTATTTCTAAATATTTCGATGCTATTTTGAAAAAATCCTCCAATCCGAGTTCTTTTTTGTTATTTTTCACCAAAAATTTATTTCCAACAATATTCATTTGCTCATAAATCAAAAATGCACGAATTAAGCTAGAAGCAGACTTTGACGATTCATTTATTACACCAATCAAAAATCTCTTTTCGGGGTATTCAATATATCCCCTCATCATTCTTTTCGCCACAGTCAAATGATATTTCGCCTCAATAAAATCTGCTCTCCAATCCATATACTAAAAACTAAAGAATCCTTTATATTGATTATCGTGATTAAAATTACTTCAATTCCATAATAGCTTCAGCTATATCTCCCTCGCTATCTTCTAAAGCTTTTCTAACCTCGTCTTCACTTTTTTCAGTTTGTGAAACAACCATCTTAACATCTTCATCGCTAAAAACTTCAGTGGATTCTTCAATAGCCTCACCAGAAACCTGATATGTTTCTTGTCCCTGCATTTTAATCTTTAAAACAGAGGGTTCTTCAATGACCAGATTGCCATCATCCATTTCAAAAATAACCTTCCTAACCGGGAGTTGTATCTGAGCAATACCCATCTTCTTCATCATTCCAGCCATCTGACCAGCGTTCATTCCAGGAAACATATTAAGTATAGAGAATTCGAAGCCCAACAACAAGAACAATTACTGCTATAATCATTGCAACAACCACGCCAGGTCCAAATTTCAATTTAGAATTATATTCTTCCTTATATCTCATCAACCCGCCAAATCCGGTCGGCATCGACACATTATTATCTGTCATAAACATTAATCTCAATAACGATTTATAAAATTATGCTTTAACGATATTCCATCTTTCGAACAACCATTGTAATCCAAGATATTGCTCTTTCTCAGCGTATTCTTCCTTAAATAAAATAGAGTCATCAAATTGTTCCTTAACATAGACAAGTAAGCTCCCAAAATATCGTTTAGCATCTTCTTCCACAATAAGTTCTTTATACACACAAATAGAAACATATTCATAATAATTGAAAAGAAGAGTATCATAATCCAACGGAATTTCTCTCCAGTCTTCGCCCGCGAGTTTCACATTATGTATCTCCCTTCGGTATTCGTTAAGCTTAATCCTAATCTCAGTTTCTTGCTTAACCAACCCATTAAGGATATTTTGTTTATTCAAAGAAACATTATTACTAATAGTTTTAAAGAGAATAATCACAGAAGTAAGTCCGATGCCAGCAGTAAGCAATCTAACAAATATATCCAACAAAAAATCAATATCCATAAGAGCGACCCCATCCCCTCTTGGATTTGGTCACCTTTTTTTTTGGCCCCGGTTTCTTCTTACACGTGCCAGATTTCGTCTTTCCATGCACACATGTTTTCTTCCTTACCATAATGAATTAAACAATCCAGATTATTTAAATTATTCCCTCATCTCTATCTTCTTTTTCTCACCCATATAAGATTGTAAGGCTTTGGGAATTTTAATAGAGCCATCTTTCAATTGGTTATTCTCCATTAATGCAATTAGAGCCCGAGGAGACGCAACAACAGTATTATTTAGAGTGTGTGCAAAATAATTCCCCTTTCCACCATTAATCTTAATCCCCATACGACGTGCCTGAGCATCCTCCATATTTGTACAACTCCCAACTTCAAAATATTTTTTTTGTCTAGGACTCCATGCTTCTACATCAGCCGACTTGGATTTTAAATCAGCCAAATCACCAGAACAACACTCCAGCTTTCGAACAGGAATATTTAAACTCTTAAAGAAATCTACTGTCCAATTTAGCATTTTTTCATACCAATCATAACTTTCTTCTGGCTCACAAACAACAATCATTTCTTGTTTCTCAAACTGATGAAGTCTATAAAGTCCTCTCTCTTCAATTCCATGTGCCCCCTTCTCTTTTCTAAAACATGGCGAATAACCAGTCAAAGCTTGTGGAACATCACCCTTTTTTAGAGTTCTATCTTTAAACATGGCAATCATCGAATGCTCACTAGTTCCTATCATATACAAATCTTCGCCCTCAATTTTATACATCATCGCATCCATTTCGGCAAAACTCATAACTCCAGTCACAACATCAGCACGAATCATAAATGGCGGGATAACATATTCAAAACCCTTGTTTATCATAAAATCTCGAGCATAACTTAAAATGGCAGAATGAAGTCTAGCGATATCTCCCTTTAAATAATAGAAACCCTGTCCAGATGTTTTTCTTGAGCTATCTAAATCCAATCCACCCAATTTTTCAGCCAATTCTGCATGATTAAAAATCTCATAAGCTGGAACCTTAGGTTCACCAATTTTTTCTAACTCAATATTATCTTCTTCACTTTTCCCAGCTGGCACAGACGAATGAATAATCTGTGGAATAGTCATCATGATTTCTTTTATCTCTTTACCGAGTTTCTCCACATTCTTTTCAATTTTACCTATCTTTACCGGGATTTCCTTTGCCTTCACAATTAGTTTCTTAGCTTCAGACTTTTTCCCATTCTTCATTAGCTTATTTATCGACTCAGAAATCTTATTTCTCTCTGCTCTTAGGTCATCAACCTTCTTTTTTTCTTTTCTCCATTTTGTATCAAGTTCAATAACTTTATCAACAAATACTAATTTTTCATCTTGGAATTTCTTCCTAATATTCTCCTTCACTAATTCGGGATTCTCTCGAATAAGTCTAATATCAATCATAAAATAAAATAATTAAGAATATATTTAAACCTATCTTTCTAAAAATTCTAATGGATGAAAAAGAGTTGATGAAAAGAGCGAAAAATTCATTTAAAGCAAAAAAATCAAAAGCAGAGATTCTCGCCGGTTTCCAAAAAAGAGGATACAAGCTAGCTTATGCTGATAAATTAATCACAAAACTGAAGCGTCCGAAGAAGATGGCAATAACCTTATTTGTGGCAGTTATTTTATTTCTCAGCCTTAGTTTCTCAGCCTACGCAATATTTTCAAACCAACAACAACAACTTTTGAACCCATTGTCAGGTCAGGTGGTGTCAAGTAGCCAAAGTTCTAATAATCAGATTCCACACGATCAAATCGAGATAACCCCAGAATTTATATCATTTTTATTAAATGAAATAGGGGCATGGGAACTCCACAGAAATCCATTAACATTTAAGAATCCAATTATAAATTTTAAAATAGACGATAGAGAATTTTATTCTGAGATGAAAAGCGAAATAAAAACATATGAAGGGCTTAGCGAATTCGCCGATTTACAATTTAATACAAATAAACCAGATTTAATGAACGCAATCGGTTCCCCCGATCCAGTGCAAGTATTCAAGCAATCAATTATATCAGGAAATACTCAGGTTGAACTCAAAGCGAGCAAAATAGAACTTTTTGCCAAGGGATATCTAAAATTATATGATTCCTTAAAACAACCGTCACCACTTTAGAATTTTCTGTCACTGGGTCTAAATTTTGTTCCTACTAAAGATGGACGAATTTTCGGAGAAAGACTTATAAGTAATTTATCATTTCAATATATACATTAGAACATATAGTTCTAAACAATAATACAATGGGAGATCACTTCGACTTATTTTTCAGAAGAAAGCCAGCAATGATGCTCATAGCTCTTAAGAAAGTATCACGAGCAAAATACGGTTCTCAACTAGCAAAAGAAGTTGATTGTACATACTCTCACGCTGTAAAAATTTTACAAACTCTAGAAGAGCTTGGACTTGTTAGTTTTGAAAAGAAGGGACGAATAAAGATTATCAAGCTAACGAAAAGAGGAACAGATGTCGCAGAACATATAGAAGCGATAAAGAAGTTAGTCGCTTAAATTTAATTCTATAAAAATAAAAATGGCCTCGAGGGGATTGAAAGTACTTTATGAACTTTTAGAAATCTGCAAGATTTCGGCCGAGCTTTTTCAAAGCGAAGGTTGAATCATTGGGTTCAAAGACCCACACATTTTTTAAAATAAAAATGGCCTCGAGGGGATTTGAACCCCCGACACCTAGATTAAGAGTCTAGTGCTCTAACCAGGCTGAGCTACGAAGCCATATAAAACTATGAGAAAATTTAATTTAAAAAACTATGCTTAATCAGTTATCAACCCTAACAGTGTTTTTACATTGTGTACACTGATAAAATTTCGATTCGGCTTCATCCCCAGCCCTCATTTGTCGAATCCAGAAATATGCTCTTTTGCATTTACATTTATGGCAATCCCAATCAGTAATAGGATTAACATTTCCGATTTTTTCATCAATAATTGCAACGGGCACCTGTTCATGCACCTCTTCCTTTACTTTCATATCGACTTTTCCTTTTGCGATATAACCACACCTAGGGCAACCCACTTTCGTCTTTTTCATCATAAGAAGCGCAC
Source organism: archaeon (assembly GCA_030639065.1). GTDB lineage: Archaea > Nanobdellota > Nanobdellia > Pacearchaeales > GW2011-AR1 > JAGVXH01. The sequence goes on along the minus strand of DAOWDJ010000008.1, from coordinate 16,840 downwards.
CACATTTTGGACAAAATTCCATTGATTATTCAATTAATATCAATATATAAAACTAACTACACATGCCCCTATCTTCAGGTTTTCGTCCAGGCTCAAAAAAAATCAACTTAGCCCACCCTATAAATGGCACTTTAAACAAAGCTTTCCCAACAACTGCATCGTTAGGTATATTTTTATCAAAATGATAAACACCAAGATTATTATCACCTTTCGTCGTATATGCATTCCCATCAACTTCAACAACACGATGGATTATCGGATGGGACGTCCCACCGTTAAAAATAATTACATCGCCGACTTCAATATTATTAGCACCAACCACAAAGATAACATCTCCTTTACTGAATCCATTTTGAAAAATCCAGTTGTCAGTGTCTTCTAGCGTTAGCTCATAGTTATCATAAACTGAACCAGAAAAAATATTCTCAAATCCAGCATCATGATGATACATAGAACATGACTCGACAATCACCAACGGCAAACTTGTACCAGTGATTAGCGACAATCCAGGAAAGAAAATAAATTTAATAATCACAAATGCTAATAATAATGTCACAACAAATGACGGCCAACTATCTTTTCGCATAAACTCCCGAAACTTTTTAAAATAGTTTACAGTTTTTTTTTGTAATTCCATCCTCTATTATAAATTTGATACATTTGAGTATATATTTGTTCGCCTTAATAAAATACTCAAATCCTATGGACCAAATGTCCATTTTTAAATTAAAAAAAATAAGTAGTTTTTCAACCTTATTCTGGATAATGATTTCTCATTCTGTCTTGCATTGAACTCTGTTTCATTTCTTTTCTATCTCCGAAACTAGCTCCATCCTTAGGCTCCATTCCGTTATTCAAGCCAAGTTCAGCTCTAAGCTCACCAGCCAATTCAGCATCACCAGCCTTTCCAGCTTCACGAGCCTCTGCAAATATAGCAAAATTAACCTCATTCACAATCTCCATAACTCTTGATTTCGCATTTCCAACCATTAAAGCAGCCCATGCAACATAGTCACGATCAGCAAAAGCCTGTTCCATTGTCTCATGTCTGTCTTCCGAATAGTTCGGTCCAGTCACAGAATAATCACCCTGATAAGCAGCAACGAAGCCGACTCCCAAAAGAGCAATCATTCCTAAAGCGAATACACTTAATATTTTCTTATTTTTCATTTATTTTACCTCCATTGATTTAGTTATTATTTAAAAATAAAATCTCTTTATAAAAAAGGTGGACTTAAAATCCTGGATTCTTAATCTCTTCAGCCATATTTTTAATAAGCGCAGGTGAGAATGCGTACTCCATTCGAATATCTTCTAAAACAGAATTGACGTCATAACTTCCTTGCAAATCAAATTCTCGGATTATTTCCTGCAAAAGAATTTCGGAGTCGATTTCCCATAAATCTGCAACTTCCTGAACAGACAATAATCTCATATCACTTCCTTCAATTTCTACTGAATGGTCGTGAATATGATCGTCGTCATGTTCATGATCGTCAGCCCCAAAGTAAGATAAATATCCAAAAATCCCAAATAAAGTTCCTACAATTACTATTAATCCAAAAATTGCTATTTTGTCCATTGCCCAATTAAAAGATTTTCCTTTATAAAAAAGATGGACGTAAAATCCACTCCTTTTAAAAATATTTAAACTCCAGTCATCTTATACTAAAATGGTATTAATGACTGGAAAAGTAGTAGGACAGGGTCTTGGAAGACTGATGAACATAGGAGTTGGAAGCGAAATAATTTACTCTTTCGTGATAATTCTTTGTAGTTTGATGATTTATTTTAGCACAAGAGAATTATACAAACTAAGTTCTCATAAAGGGATAAAATACTTTAGACTATCTTTTTTATTTTTCGCATTTGCTTATTTTTCACGGTCTTTCATAAAACTTGTTTTATTTTATTTTGACTCTGCAGAAATCAGAACAATCCTCCCAGTTTTTGGAAACATAACTTTATTTTTCTTTATGTATTTTAGCTCGATAGCTATTTTTTATCTTTTCTATAGCGTGATGTGGAAAAAATGGAAAGACAAATCACCAGCTCTGTTTCATGTAGCCGCACTTATTATAGCGACGACGATTTCTTTATTTAAAAATAATATCGTTTATTTTTCAATAAATATTTTACTCTTTGTTTTCATTTCGTTTACGGTTTATATTTCCCATAGGCAGTCAAAGAAAAAATCATCACATAATCTTTATATTATATATTTATTACTTTTAATATTCTGGATTTTCAATATTCTGGACGTATTAATTCCCAGCTTCCTAATCACGTCACAATTATTTATTTATCTAATTTCCCTAGGAATATTTCTATCAATTTTATATAAAGTTATTAAAAAAACAGGTTAACTAATGAAAAGAAACAAACTAGAAATAATAAGAGATATTTTAAAGATTATCCAAGAGAATCACTCGATAAGCCCAACTCCCTTACTTAGAAAGTCAAATCTTTCTTCTTCGAGATTTAAAGGGTATTATTTAGAACTGTTAGATAAAGATTTTATAAAAGAAACTTATGGTAAGAGCAAAAAAATTACCTTAGCAGAAAAAGGTTCTAAATATCTAGAAAGATATTCTACAATAATAAATTTTATTGACGAATTTGAATTATAGGCTACCTATATAAAGCAAATAAGAAAAACATATAAATAACATGATTAGCTTATAATATAGAAACTCATCAAATTTCAAATGGCAAAAAAACAAGAAAATTTCGTAAAGCTTAGAGTAGTGGAGGCACTACAGGATGATGCCTATAAAGGGGTAGTTAGGATTGATCAGGATTTAATGAGAAAGTTGGAACTAGAAAGAGGAGATATTATTTCCATCAAAGGCGACAGAGAGACATATTCAATTGTAGACCAAGCCTATCCCGCAGATAGAGGGGAGGAAATAATTCGAATGGATGGAATTATGAGAAAAAATTGTAAAACAGGAATTGGAGAGCACGTTCAAATTAGAAGAGGAGAAATTCGAGAGGCAAAAAAGGTTACAATTGCACCAGCGCAAAAAGGAATAGTGATTCAGGGAAATCCAGATAATTTCAAAAGAGGTCTTCTAGGTAAGCCAGTTGCAAAAGGAGACATAGTTGTGATAGGCGGATCACAACGAAGAAAAGATTTAATGTCAGACGGATTTGGAGATTTATTTGGAGGAGATATGGGAGAAATTTTTAACCAGATGGGATTTGGAGGAATGCCGGGAGGACTAACTCAAATTCGTTTCGTGATAGTATCGACGACACCAAGCCAGCCCTGTATTATTGCAGAGAATACAGAAATAACACTAAGCCCAAAAGCAGTAGAAATATCAGAAGAATCAATTCCATCAATAACTTATGAAGATATTGGCGGACTAACCAATGAAGTAAAAAAAGTTAGAGAAATGGTTGAACTTCCACTAAAGCGTCCAGAAATCTTTATGCGCCTTGGGATTACTCCACCAAAAGGGATTCTTTTATACGGACCTCCAGGAACAGGTAAAACACTTTTAGCTAAAGCGGTCGCAAACGAATCTGAAGCACATTTCATAACAATAAATGGACCAGAAATATTCAACAAATTTTATGGAGAATCAGAGAAAAAAATCAGAGAAATATTTAGCGAGGCAGAAAAAAATGCACCTTCTATAATTTTTATAGACGAACTAGATGCCGTAGCTCCAAGTAGAGATAGTAATATTGGATCTGGGGAAGTTGAGAGGAGAGTAGTTTCACAACTATTAACAATGATGGACGGATTACAATCAAGAGGAAAAGTAGTAGTTATGGCTGCGACAAACCGGCCAGACACAATAGACTCTGCATTAAGGCGTCCAGGAAGATTTGATAGAGAAATAGAAATTAATGTTCCCAATAAAGAGGGCAGACTACAAATTTTAAAAATTCATACTAGAGGAGTGCCTCTAACTAAAACTGTAGATTTAAATGAAATTGCAACAAAAACACACGGGTTTGTAGGAGCAGATATTTCTGCATTAGTAAGGGAAGCAGCTATGTCAGTTCTTAGAAGAAATTTGCACAAATTTAATCTGGAAGAAGATAAAGAGATTCCTCAAGAAGCATTGGAATCTCTTAAAATAAAGAAAGAAGATTTTGACGAAGCAATGAAATTTGTTCAACCCTCTGCTATGCGGGAAGTTCTTGTGGAAACACCAAATATTAATTGGAATGATATAGGAGGTGCAGATAATGTAAAAAGGGATTTGAAAGAAGCGGTAGAGTGGCCATTAAAGTTTCCAAATTCATTTATTAGATTAGGGATTACTCCACCAAAAGGGATTCTTTTATACGGACCTCCAGGAACAGGTAAAACACTTTTAGCTAAAGCGGTCGCAAACGAATCTGAAGCAAATTTTATAAGATTAAATGGACCAGAACTACAAAAAGAAGGAATAGTTGGAAAAGAAACAGAAAGGCTAAGAAAAATGTTTAAGAGAGCAAAACAAGTTTCGCCTTCAATTATTTTTATAGATGAATTAGATAGTTTTGCAAAAAGAAGGGGGGGTAGTGGCTCTTTTAATGATTCCAATGAGAGCCTTATTAATACTTTACTAACAGAATTAGATGGAATGGAAGATTTAAAAGATGTGGTCGTTATCGCAGCTACAAACCGACCAGACATTTTAGACCCCGCACTAATGCGACCAGGACGTTTCGACCGAATAGTTTACGTTCCAGTTCCAGAAGAAGAAGGTAGATTACAAATTTTAAAAATCCATACAGAAAATATGCCCCTCGACAAATCTGTAGATATTGAAGAAATTGCAAAAAACACAGAAGGCTATACAGGGGCAGACATAGAATCCCTAGCAAGAGAAGCCGCTATGCTCGCCCTCCGAGAAGATATTGAAACAAAGAAAGTAACAAAAAAACACTTCGACAAAGCAATGGAAAAAATCATGCCATCCGTTTCAAAAGCAGACCAACAGAGATACCAACAAGTCGAATCCCAATATCTCAAATCGGCAAAAGCCGCACTTACAAATTCTTCAGCAAGTTATGCGGGGTAGAGATTTCAATTTTTACCAGCTATTTCATAATGGAAACATTTATATAGTGTTATATCTCTATGTATCATAGTGTTACATGAAGATACATAATGAAAAATGACAAAAATACAAATCGATTTAGACAAGGAAGAAAGCAAAATTGTAGAGATTTACAAGTTAGTGAACGATCTAAAAACAAAACAGGAAGCAATTAAGAAAATGGTAAGATATTTCAAAGCAGACATTAAACCCAAGAATTTAAAAGAAAAGGAATTCTTTAAATAATATGGTTGATATAACTGGAAAAAAAGACGCACTTGCAATAAAAAAAGAACATCAGGATGCTCTTGATTGGGCACATAAGGCTGTTGCAGACAAAATACATTGGCTTTACAAGATGAATCACAAGTTCAAAAGTGGCATGGCGGATATACAGAAATGCAAAAAAGATATCATGGCAGATGAAGAGGAGCGAGAAGGTGCATATGAGGCCTTAGGAAATCTTCTCAAAAGAGAACAGGGACACGAAGGAACTTTATGGAAAGAAACAACAACAATGTATAAGGAGATATCCAAAAACCAATCTGGAGCTGGCGCTAAAATTAAACAAGAAACAAAACATGGAGACCAAGAGGTAAAATTCGCATCTATGATGAAAGTTATGGACAAATATCCGAAATATCAAACCAAGTCAGCATTTAGAAATATTAAAGACAAGATTATTAGAATTGAAAAAGAGATTAAATTAACAAAGAAAAAATATAATACTGCAGTAGCTAATACAATCAAAGAGATAGCTTATTTCCCTAGGAATATTGGAGAAGCAGAAGACTTAATTAAAAAGTTTGAAGACATCATGAAAGAAGGGAATGAAAAATTAGGAAGATTGAGATACAACAAAAGCTTTTTATTTAAAATCTCTGGTGAAAGTAAAAAAAGTGAGACCAAGATACACACTCTCTATTATGAGATGAATAAATACAAAAACACAATTCAACAATTAAAGCAAGAAGTAGCTAAAGCAAAAAAACAAGATCTTGAAGAAATGGACTATTAATATCACTCCATCTCTTCATCTATCCTTCTAGAAATTTCTTTCAACCGACTAAACGTCGATGCAACTTCTTTCTCAACATCTTTTATCAAATCTTCTAAGCTATCAAACCTCAAAAAATATCCACTCTGCTTTTTTGTAACCAACCCAGAATCCATAAGTCTAGAAATATGATGTATCACTGTAGCTCTCGACAAATTAGAACGTTGTGCAAGTTGTTCCGACGAAAGAGAACCCCTCTCCTCCAGCAAATGAATAAAAATCCTAAAACAAGATTTCTCCTTATCTCTCTTATTAAACATCCCAAGACAGTTAGAGAGCCACTGTATCTCCTCGTTAAGAGGCTGTTCCCGCAAAGGTTTCAAATTAAGAATTCTTATCTCTTTCAAATATTCCATACGAATTAAAGCACAGAAAGCTTTAAATACCTGTTGATTTAAAGTAAACTTGTTGAGTTAAACTCAACCAAATACAAAATGACAAAAGAAAAGAAAGAAGAAAAAAACGACAATTATCTCGAACAATTACAAAGATTGCAGGCAGAATTCGAGAATTTTAGAAAAAGAACAGAAAAAGAAAGAAGCGATATTTTCAAAAACGCCAACGAAGAGCTAATAATCAAACTATTAGGAATCCTAGACAATTTCGAACTAGCTATGAAACACCTAGACGACAAAGGAATAAATATGATTTACTCCGAACTATACTCTATTCTAGAAAGCGAAGGATTAAAAATAATTAAGACTGAAGGAAAATTCAACCCAGAATTTCACGAAGCATTAATACAAGAAGAAGGAAAAGAAAACGGAAAAATAATCGAGGAACTTCAAAAAGGCTACATGCTAAACGATAAAGTTATAAGGGCTTCAAAAGTTAAAATTACTAAAATAATGGAAAACAAAAATGAGTAAAATTATAGGAATCGATTTAGGGACGACATTCTCAGCGGTGAGTGTACTTGAAGGTGGAAAGCCAAAAATTATTCCAAACTCAGAAGGAAACAACACAACCCCAAGTGTAATTTCAATTAAAGATGGCGAAGTTTTAGTGGGAGAAATCGCAAGGAGACAAGCTGTTGTAAATCCTAAAAATACAATTAGAAGTATAAAAAGATCAATGGGAAAGAAAGACAAAACAAAAGTTGATGGAAAAGAATATACTCCAGAGCAAATTTCTGCAATGATATTACAAAAATTAAAGAAAGACGCAGAAGATTATTTAGGGCATGAAGTTAAAGAAGCTGTAATAACTGTTCCAGCTTATTTCGAAGACGCTCAAAGACAAGCGACAAAAGACGCAGGAGCCATAGCAGGATTGGACGTCAAAAGAATTGTAAACGAACCTACGGCAGCAGCATTGGCTTACGGCTTAGAAAAATCAAACGAACATTCAATACTAGTTTTCGATTTCGGCGGAGGAACTTTCGACGTTTCCGTTTTAGAATTAGGCGACGGAGTATTCGAAGTTAAATCCACCAGCGGAAACAACCATTTAGGCGGAGACGACATTGACGAAGTAATTATTGATTACCTAGCTAAAGAATTCAAAAAAGAATACGGGTTCGACATTAGAGAAGATTTAGTTGCGCTACAAAGATTAAAAGATGCAGCAGAAAAAGCAAAAATAGAATTAAGTTCAACACAGCAAACAAAAATAAACATACCATATATAACTGCAGACCAAACCGGACCAAAACATTTAGACATAAGTTTAACAAGAGCCAAGTTCGAAGAAATTTGTTTGCCAATTTTCGAGAAATTAAAAGCTCCAACAAAACAAGCGATAAAAGACTCAAAATTAGATAAAATTGATAAGATTATTTTAGTTGGTGGAAGCACAAGAATTCCAAAAGTCCAAGAAATTATTAAAGAAATAACAAAACAAGATTCAGACAAATCTATTCATCCCGACGAGGCTGTATCGCTAGGTGCCGCTATCCAGGGAGGAATTATAGGCGGGGACGTGAAAGATGTTTTACTATTAGACGTTACCCCACTGACTTTAGGAATTGAAACTCTTGGAGGAATAAAAACTCCACTGATTGAAAAAAATACCACTATCCCAACAAAAAAGAGCCAGACATTTTCCACAGCAGCAGACAACCAACCAGCTGTAACAATAAATGTTTTACAAGGTGAAAGGGAAATGGCAGCAGACAACAAATCGTTAGGAAATTTCGACCTAGTAGGAATCCCACCAGCCCCTCGAGGAGTTCCCCAAATAGAGGTTACATTCGACATCGACGCTAACGGAATCGTAAACGTGTCTGCAAAAGATTTAGGAACAGGCAAAGAACAAAAAATAACAATTACAGGTGGCTCTGGATTAAGCAAAGATGAAATAGAAAAAATGGTCCAAGATGCTGAAAAATTCAAAGAAGAAGATTCAAAAAAGAAAGAAAAAATAGAAATCAAAAATAACGCGGAATCTTTAGTTTATTCTACCGAGAAAATGTTAGAAGAACATAAAGAAAAAATCGACGAAGAAACTAAAGAAAAAATCGAAAAAGAATTGGGAGAATTAAAAGAACTTATCAAAGAAGACGATACAGAAAAAATCAAAAGTAAATTAGAAGAAGTTCAAAAAATATCTCAAGAAGTAGGAACTAAAATGTATCAACAGGCCGCAGAAGAAGCATCAAAGAAAGAAGAGTCCGATGAAAAAAATCCTGATGAAAAAATAGTTGATGCAGAAGTAGTCGATGACGAGTCTGACGATAAAAAGGCAGACAACGAAGAAGATAAAAAGAAAGATTAACTTTTGTTTTGACTTAATAAATAAGTTGGAAAAATTATGGCAGAAAAAGATTACTACAAAATTCTAGGCGTCGATAAAGGCGTCGATAAAGATGTTCTAAAAAAAGCTTACAAAAAATTAGCATTAAAATATCATCCTGATAGAGTACCAGAAGACAAGAAAGAAGAGTATGAAGAAAAATTTAAAGAGATAAGTGAAGCATACACAATCTTAGGAGACGACAAAAAAAGAGAACAGTACGACAATTTTGGAGACAGTGCCTTTGGTCAAGGAGGTCCAGGCTTTGGTGGATTTAGAAGTTCTGGTGGATTCAGTGGTTTTGGGGGAGAAAATATGTCAGACATGTTTAGAGATTTATTTGAAAGTCATTTTGGTGGAGGATCATTTCGGGGCGAGCAGAACACAAGGTCAGGAGAAGATTTACAATACGAATTAATCATAGATTTTGAGGAAGCTGTATTTGGATGCGAAAAAGAAGTTGAAATTAGAAAAAATATTTTATGTGAAGAGTGTGAAGGAACTGGGGCAAAAGATAAAAAATTAGAAAAATGTGACAATTGTAAAGGGAAAGGAAGAGTTGCAGTTAATCGGAGAACGCCGTTCGGTATCTTTCGTCAAGTAACAATTTGTGATAAATGCCATGGTGAAGGAGAAGCTCCAATTCAAAAATGTAAACACTGTAATGGGAAAGGAATCGTAAATGATAAAGTCAAAATTAAGATAAAAATTCCACAAGGAATTGATAATAACCAGATAATAAGAGTTGAGGGAAAAGGAAATGCGGTCAAAAATGGAGAGAATGGGAATTTATTTATTGTAATTAAGGTAAAGCCCCATAAAACCTTCAAAAGAGATGGCGACGATATTTATGTGGATTTTCAGATAACTTTTTCCCAGGCAGCATTAGGATGCAAAGTTTCTGTCCCGACGCTAGACGGAACTAAAAAAATAAAGATAGCTCCAGGCACAGAATCTGGAACAGTAATCAGGTTGAAGGAAGAAGGTGTTGAAAATGTTAATCATTATAGAGCCGGAGATTTATTCATTAATCTAAAATTAAAGACGCCAAAAAAAATAACCAAGAAGCAAGAAAAATTATTCAAAGAATTATCAAAGTTAGAATAAATTTTATTTGGTTGTACATATAACCTTACCATCATTAACAACAAAAGTATTTTCAAACTGACTAACAGGTTTCTTACTTTTTTCAATTAACATAGGGTATTCATATATAATTCCCTGCTTAACTAACACAGACAGAACAAATCTTAATTTGCCCTCAGATAGTTCATCACTCAATTCTTTCACAAGCCACCTTAAACAGAATGGCCGAGTTACAAAAGCTTCTTTAATAAATTGTAAAACCTCACGGGCATCTCGATCTCGAACAGGAGCATTAGATTGTAAAACATAAATTCCTCCAGGTTGCCCTTCGTAAATATCTCCAACGCCAGTTGTCACAAATGGCTCAACAGCAAAAGCAAGATTGTCCAAAATAGTTTTATTTTCATTTTTATGATTAGAAATAGTTAATCCATCATGAATACTATCCTGGCCAAGAGAATGCCCAGACAAACTTTTAATTACAGAGAATTTGGAATTATTATTTTTATTCCAATTTTCCAAGCTTTCCTGGACACTGTCACCTACTTCGCAAACTTCCATCCCAGCATGAATTTTATCAGTCACATTTTGTAATATTTTTTCATTCAGCTCCATCATCCCTTTGAATTCTCCATCATCAGTCAAATCAATAGAAAAAGCTGTGTCTGCAATGTATCCATCAACAGCTACGCCAATATCTATTTTCAAAATTCCTTCAGCAGCTTTTTCATCCCTAGGGGCAGGAGTATAATGGGCAGCAACTTCATTCAACGATAAATTAACTGGAAACGCCGGCTCACCTCCAAGTTCAAAAATTTTACCATCAATACTCTCAGCTACGTCAATTAATTTAATCCCCGGCTTAATCATATCTCGAGCAAAGTTCTTAATCTCTTTAGCTATCTCTCCAGCTTTCACATATGCTTCTATTTCTTGTTTTTCCATCTTAAATTGTTTGACTTTTTCTCTGCCTCTCCTTAGGTAAAAAGCTAAATAAAGTTATGCCCGAATCACTGCTCCCAATTTTCCCCATTCCCACGAAATCATTTCCACTAAAAGATTTAACATTTACAGAGCCATTACCAATATTTCCAACTTGTTTTTCATCCAATTCAATATTTTTTCCTTTAAACCAATCCTTCTCTTGTTCCTCAGTCAACTGGATAATTCGCTCACTTAATTGTTCTTTCCAAAGATGCATTCCGTCGATACTTATCCTAAATTCATGAACACCATTACGATTAATTATATCATTCCCCACATAAAGTCCAACTTTTTCAATTGGCAACAATCTCCAAATTTCCATAATCTGTTCCGTCGACAAATCTCCAGAATAGGCATAAAGTTTTTTATTTATATCTTTGATTAAGAGTTCAGGAATCTTCTTCATCCCCAAATTCGAAAGCCCAGCTATAAATTTCTTTTTCTTCGCTCTATCCATAATTTGTATTTTCATCTTTTGAACTCCTTGATAAATTTATTCATTTTTTTACTTCCACTTAACGTAAAAAACTGGACCCCTTCTCTTTTGTATCTTGTATACCAACCTTTTGTACTGATTATGGCCCACCAAAATAATTTTAGGATAGAAAAAATACTTGTACGATCTTCTTTTGTCTTTCCCCTTCTCTCCCTCTTTATAATTCTAGAAAAAATGATTGGAAGTGGGGCTCTTAAGAGAATAATAATATCAGCTTTCTTTATGCCGGGTATTACCCATCCAAGCGAATGTACGCCCTCGATAATCCAAGATCTCTTTTTAGTAACAGTTTTCAAAGCTCGCATCCTTTCTTCTTCAGAGTTTTTTTCGCTCCATTTCTTCTTATAGACAAAATCATCCGTAGCATAGTGCAGAATTCCAATTTTTTCAGAAAGTTTTCTAGAAAATGTGGTCTTACCGACCCCAGTCCCACCAAAAACCCAAATCCTTCTATTTTTCTTTGCCCTGTCCATAATTTGTATTTTCATTTTTCTTCTTCCGCTCTTTTAATTAATTCTGAAGATGCCTGAATTTTATCACCAAGCCTATCAATAATTTTAATATTATATCTTTCACAAATTTCTTTTTCTGGAATATTACCTATATTTCTATCACCGCCTTTAGCAAAAATATGAGGTTTTAATGTAGCTAAAGATGCACAAACACTAGGGTCCTCATCAACACTTTCAAAAACTTCATCAACAACTTTCAGAGATTTTATAATTTTAACTCTTTCTCTAAATGGCATAAATTCTGTTCCTTTTTTGAGGACAGATTGCCTATCATTGTTCACAATAACTATTAATTTATCACCAAGTCCTTTAGCTAATTCCAAATATTCAATATGCCCAACATGTAAAGGATCAAAATACCCAGATGCGACAACGACCACTTCATTCATCTTTCTTCCTCACTTAATTTTATAATCTTGGTTACAAAAAATCCATCAGTATTATTGTCCTGAGGATAAAGTCTTAAACATTTTTTAACCTCTCCTGATAATTCTTTACCTTCCCATGAACAAATTCCACTTCTAAATTTCAATGGAAGTTTTAACTGCTCAATTTTAATATCAAAATGTTTCAATAAATTATCTATAATCATTTCATTTTCCTCAGGGGCTAAAGTACAAGTTGAATAAATCATAGTCCCCCCAACTTTCAATAATCGAAGTGCAGCCTCACTCAGATGCCTTTGAGTTCCGGCGATTTTCTTAATCATATTAACATTCCACATCTGAAGTGTCTTAGGAGATTTCCTTAACGTTCCCTCTCCAGAACACGGTGCATCAACTAAAATTTTATCAAATTTAAATTGGGTTTTTTTCAGGAACTTTTCACAAAGAGAAACTCCCTCTTTTCTTGTAACAATAGCATTTGCAACACCGCACCTTTCCAAGTTGGAATTCAAAATACCAATTCGTCCAAGACTAATCTCATTAGCAATAATTATTCCACCATTTTTCATCATAGCAGCAGCCTGAGTAGTTTTGCTACCAGGGCTCGAACACAAATCTAAAATAAAGTCTCCATCCTCTGGTTGCAGAGCAAACATTGGAAGCATAGAAGAAATCTCCTGTACATAATAATATCCGAGAATATGTTCTTTTGTTTTTCCAATTTCGCCAGGTTTCAAAGCAGATTCAATAATCATAACTTCAGGGAATTCTGTAAATGGCTGCTTTAATTTCCAACCATAATTTTCCAATCGAGTTTTCAAATCTTCAACCGAAATTTTCAAAGTATTACATCTTATTGAGCTCGGTGTTTTAGTATAAGAAATATCAAAAAATTCTTGCGCCTCATCTTTACCAACTAAGGACTCCATTCTCTTAACAAAATCTTCCTTTGGGGGAAACTTCTCTTTCAAGTATTTGGAATAAGACTTTTTACCTTCCATAAGGTCAAATACAAAAATAGCTTTATATTATTAATGAAAATTAGAATTTATGATTACTTCTTAAAAATGCTCTTGCTAACAGAAACAATCCATTTCCAATGCAAACCTAAATGAAGCAAAACAAGTAGCCCCATAATAAGACCACTCCAGTCGTGCAATATTGAAATGTTATTAAAACGCAAGAAATTATAGACAGAGACACCCACAAGATTCACCAACCCCCGCCATTTAATCAAACCCGTAATAAAGCAAGCAAAAAAAGATATCGCCAAACCAACATCTACAAAATAGTTTAACTTTAATTTATCCATCGTGACTCTTATAATTACAGAATATACTCTTATTTAAACATCTCTATTAACAAAATCCAACATCTACATTCTATCTCAATAATCCTTATTAACATAATCCATCTAAAAATCATATGCACAAAGCCCCAGACCACGCAGTTCACCTAATAGTTATGAGTACGATCAGACTAATCCTTTTTATAACATTTGTATATTCTCTAACCTCTGGGAGAACCCTTATCCAACTAACTTCCCTCATAGCTATATTTGTTACATTTATTCCAAGAATTCTTAAAGAGTTATTTAGAATAGAAATACCAGCAGGTTTTGAAATTATTTATCTGATGTTCATATACGGAGTTTTAGTCATGGGGGAGCTTAGGGGATTTTACTCAGGAATATGGTGGTGGAGTCTTCTGACAACTTTTACAGCGTCGATAGCACTCGGCCTTATCGGGTTAAGTGTAATACATGTTCTTTACAAAAATGGCAGGATAAACACTCCCCCAATTTTTGCATCAATTTTAATATTTAGTTTCTCGGTATCAATAGGAGCCCTCTGGGAAATTTTTGAATTTACGTTAGACGCCTTAGCACATTCAGGACTTCAGAAAGGATTGGCGGATACAATGCAAGATATTTCAATAAACGTTCTAGGCGCTCTTCTAGTATCCATCGCAGGATTCTTTCATATAAAAAAAGGAAATCAAATATTAGTTAGTACATTTCTCACAGGATTATTAGAAAAGAATCTTAAATCCTTAAGTCGAAAGCCAATAACTAAAGATTCAAAAACAAGAGTTCTAGATTTAATTAAAGCAGGAGAAACCAATAAGATAGAGTTTAAATCCAGCTTTAGAACCAACCTGCACACAAAACAATTTGACAAGAAAATGGAATTCGGAATCCTGAAAACAATTACAGCATTTCTAAATACGAAGGGAGGAAATTTATTAATAGGTGTAGATGATAGCGGAAGAATATTGGGACTAGAAAATGATAGATTTCAAAACGATGACAAAATAGCATTACACTTTACAAATTTAATAAAAACATATATTGGCAATGAGTTTCTTCCATTTATTAAATTCGAAATAATCCAGATAGAAAGAGAAAAAATAATTTTGGTAACTTGTGATGAAAGCCAGAAAAGAGTTTTTCTAAAAAGTACTAATGAAGAGGAATTTTATATAAGAAATGGGCCCGCAAGTGTTAAACTAGAAGGAAGTTCTTTAGTAGATTATATTCGGCATAAATTCCAAATCTAATGAGAATGGGAAAATTTCTTTTGCGAATTTTTAATAAATAATAGTGGAAATATAATATCGCTAATACAACACGGAATATAAACAGCCAGAAATACTAGAAGTGAAATTAACAAAACAGCAAATATATTCATTTCGATGCTAAAGGCTAATAGATAAAACAAGCTTGCAAAAATTGATAAAAATACATGAATCAAATGACTAAATTTAAACAGACCAAAACTTATTCCTATAACAGAACCAATTAATGCAACACTTATAATCAAAATTGGCTCTTCAATAATAGGCAAATGAAAATGTGTATGTAGAGAGAACAAATTTCCGGCAATCCATGGGAACAAGACATCACTTAAACTCCCAATTAAAATTGCTCCAACAATTCCAATTAAAACTGTTTTTATAATAGACTTATTATATTTCCAATAAATAGCCGCCGTCGCCATAGCCGAAACTAAAACATGAGCAGGGTGCATAATTCCAAACAACCCAGAAACTATTCCAACAAAATATTCTCTATTGATCAAATATAAAATAGCTACTAAAACCCCAGCCGACAAACTCGCACTTAATGTAAATGGCAAATGATGTTTTAATTCATGAAAAATTGTGCCCTCCTTTCTTTTATTCATAAGAAATATAGCCGAAATAGTTTTATAACTTTAATGATATATGTTAACTTATCATATAAATCTTTAAATAAAGATATCAAGATTAATATAAATGGGCGAGATAAAAAAAGGCGATAAAGTAAAATGCATAGACGATTGTTTTCTAGAGAGCGATACAATTAAATTCCTTAATTTATCTCTTCCACAAAAAGGTGAGAGGTATATTGTACGTGAAACAATAAGGACGGAGGGCCAAGAAGCATTATTATTAGAAGAAGTACGTAATGGCATAAATGGAAGATATGAACCCGCATTTCTGAAATATAGATTTGAGCCTTATTCAGAATAACTTTTCTTGCTTTTCCCCATCAATAACTGCTCGAATATCGATGTCGAGTCATTCTTTAAACAAAATAGCAAACATTCCCAAAACACAAATAAATTATTTAGGCGTAGGTTGTCCTCTGGACGACGCCGTGAAAAAGAATTTATTTGATACATTGTTTGATATAATTTCAATTTGTCATTAGCAGATTGAGATTATATCAAACCTAGCTAAGAGGGTACACAGCTGAGGGAGATATGGGTCTGCCCCAACTATAATAATTCTAAATAGTGAGGGTACCCCCTGCACTAGAATAACTTTTCTTGCTTCTCTCCGTCAATAACAGCCCGGACATCTATACCAAACACATCAAAAATATTTTCAACTGCCGGAAGAATTTGACTGTTTAAATAATAATCAATATTATATTTTACTTTCTCGTCGGGCAAAAAGACTTTATCCCTAACTAATTTGCCACTAGCTTCACCGATGTAATATTCTATCACCATTCCCATTTCAATAGGTACTCCCGTTTTCTCAATTTTTTTTGCAGCAATAACATGTGGACCTTTAGACAAGTATTCATTAAGAGGTCTTTTTAATTGTGTTCGAATCATTAATTCAGATTTTTCAATTTCCCGTTTCTTCAACTTTTTTACAACATCTTTCAATAGAATTAATGCAGATTCTTCATTCCCATCTTCTAAAATTTTCATCAAGATATTACTCTGTAACTTCCTAGTTAGCTGACACCAGTCTCTTCTTACCGTCTCAAATCCACGAATCTTAATTTTCCCATCACTATCTAGCAACGCATATTTTTTCTTAGCACCAATCTTAGTTCCCCTTTTTGCAACAAATAAACCCCTCGAATAAAAATCTTCCAAATCTAGCTCCATAATACCAGGTAGTTCATCATTAAGTTTTTTCAAAAATTTCAAAATATCTTTCTCGTCTTTATCTCCCTGCAAAAAAGCAATAGAATCAGTATCGCTGTAAATAATTTCAAATCCTTTATTTTGAATTTTATCAATTGTATCGCCAGTAAATTT
>DAOWDJ010000001.1 GCA_030639065.1 archaeon | reverse complement strand
TCCTTTCTTCTGAAACATTATAATTTTCACTTGAACCATTACCCCAAGAATGCCATCTATAAGCATATGTTCCACTGTCTGTAAAATCATAAGTAACATTAAACACACTTGCTGTAGTATTGTATGCTGTAATATTTGTATTATCAATTTCTAATAAAACTGTTCCATTTGTGTTAATTATTGTAACATTAAAGTTTCCTGTTCCAGAATCAATTAATGTTGCATTATCATCCCAATAGTTTGAGAATTGTGGATATTCATTGTCTTCTGACATTATTGTGATAACTCCACTCTCTACCTGACTAACATATCCTCCTTTTTCACATGTAACATTCCAATCATAATCTCCTGCAGAAGCAAAACTTCTGTTCATATCCCATTTTCTTATTGTATCATTCCAAGTCATGTTGTAAGAAGTAGAATCATCAAAATAAGCCTTACAAGTTACTGACTGGAATATATGAGCATAACCATCTTGAGAAGCAACTGCAATATCATTTATTCCGTCTTTGTTTATATCTGATGCAGATAAGCCTGGATTTTTTCCTACACTTCCCCCAATATTGCCTAAACCAATAGCATATTTCCATAATAAATTCCCACTTATATTCAAAATCAAAATCATATCATTATTTTCGCTGCTAAAAACGATTTCTTTAACTCCATCATCATTCACATCACTTACAAAAAGAGAGTATATTTCATCTTCATCTAATACATTTGTAGGTATGCTAAAATTCCATAACTGATTGCTGTTATTGTCAAATGCCCAGATAATTCCAGGACCTGCATCATAACTACCTTCATCACCTGTAATAATATCATCGACAAGACCATCCCCATCAACATCTGCTACAGCCAATTCATAAATATGAGCTATAGGATCTGAATTTGAAAAAATAGTGTCACCCGCTGTATAAGCTGCGCCATAAGTCCCATTAAATTCAAAGCCATACAAAATTCCTGTCCTACCAAAAATTACTTCATCGGCATATTTATCATCATCTAAGTCAACAGCTACTAAACTATCAATAGCCTCCCCAAGAGATACATTCCAAATTGAACTTCCATTATCTCCAATAAAGGCAAACCCAGTATCAACTGCTCCAAGAGTAATAGTTGCGACATCATTATCGCCATCTCTGTCAAGGTCAGAAATAATAACTTCAGATGCAGTATCATCATTACCACCAAGTGTAGCATTCCATAAATGCACCCATGTTGTACCATCTGATGTATTCCATACACCTACTTTGTTATTAGTTCCATCTCTCCAAACAGCAACAATATCATCATTTAATCCATCACTGTCAAGATCTCCTACTACAACAGATCTTACATGTGTTCCAATAGCGCCAGTATTCCAGACATCATCACCTGATTCATTAAAAACCCATATATACCCTGCATCAGAAACAACTATTTCATTGAAATAAGTATCATTGTCTAAATCAGCTACTACCAGTTCAGTTGCGAAACCAGTTATTTCAGTAGCAACCCACATACTAGTACCATTTTCATAAAATGCATTTAGAGAACCAATCTCTTCAACAACAATCTCATCCTTTTTGCCATCATTATCCAAATCCGCATATCGTACTGATAATGCAAAGTCTCCAATATCATTTGTATTCCAAATAATTTGCCCAATCTCATAATTATTTAATCCAACACCAGATACTGGCATTAATGTAGAAGTATAATTAGCATAGAAATAAACTTGTTCTCCTTCTAATTTTCCTGTGTCATTTTCAATTGCTAAAGAAGTTGTGTATTCAGATACTGAAATCTCATCAACAACTGACAAATTATAATAACCTAAATTATTATAACAAGTTACATTAAATGAATAATTTCCATACGGCATTCCATCTCTGTGGCTTTCTGTTGAGTTTTGAATATACCCTCCATCTGCAGTTAATTCATATTGTAAAGTTGCTGGATTAAAACTCATATTAATTAAATCTTTCCACGAATTTGTTTTATTATGCTTAAATTCACACCATATACCTGAACCATTAATAGAATCTCCAGATGTAACATTTGTATAATTTGCATAAAACTTAGAATAATTTGCATAGATTGTTTGAGAATCTGAAGTATCCCAAATCGTTAAATTTGTATCTCCGCTTTGTGAACTTCCTAATCCAAATACAAATCCAGAGTATATAATAATTAAACTAAGAATCAAAACAAGGACGATTAATAAATAATTAAAACTACTTCGCCCCCCCCTCAGATTGACAAGAAGGATCTTTCTCACTTCTTTTTTCATAAAATAAACAAGGAAAACATATTAATAAATGTTTATTTTATATTATAATTAGATAGAATCACTTCCTACTAATTTGTCCACCCTTAACTTTCCCCCAATTCTCCGAAACCTCTTCAACCTCAAACTTATTTTTCCCAATCAAAGCAACATCACAAATATCCTCAAACAAATTCTTTGGCATTAATCTAGATTCATTGTAATAATTTTTCAAAGTAGAATAAGGAATATCAAATCCAAATTGCAGAATTCCACGAACCGACGGAGAATTAAGTTTTTCAACAGCCAAATCTAAAAACTTACGCTGCTTCCCTTTCTTAAATTTGATTCTCATAATAACCCAAAATAATAAACCTTTATAATTTTAACTGCGAGACCATAACGCTTAAAAACCAAATTTCTCACAAGATTATATGAAAATTCCAAAAAAAATCAACAGATACTGTCCTAGTTGTAGAAAAAAAACAGAACAAAAAGTTAAACAACAAAGTACAGGTAGAGCAAGCACCCTGAAGCGAGGATCAAAGCAAAGAGCCAAACTTAGAGGTTTAAACCGAGGAATAGGGAATCTAGGACGTTTCTCTCGTATGAAAAATCAGGCTAAAGGACAAAGAAAAACAACTAAAAAAACAGCGATCGTTTACGTTTGAACCGAATGCGGAAAGGGCAAGGATCAAAAGAAAGGTAAACGAACCTCTAAATTAGTAATAGAATAAAATGGCAGAAAGAAAAAAATACATCGACGTACAAGTTCCAATTTTAGACTCAACAATGCGAGTTTTAGGAACACCAGAAAATTTACACAATAAAACAATAAAACTAGATTTAACACGAAAGTTACGAGGTAAAGGATTAACTATTAAATTAAGAATTTTCAATCAAGAAGGAAAATTAGTAGCAATTCCAAATAACATGGAACTCTCAACTTCCTATATTAGAAGAATGATGAGAAAAAGAACTGATTATGTTGAAGATTCATTCCAAGCACGATGTTTAGATATTCGAGTAACAATAAAACCTCTTCTAATCACACGAAAAAAAGTTTCTAGAGCAGTACGAAAAAACTTACGAAACACCGCAAGAGAATTTATCCTTGCATATCTGAAAGAAAAAACTTACATCGAAATTTGCAACGAACTTCTAGAAGGAACTATGCAAAAGGCAATGCTCCCAAAATTGAAGAAAGTATACCCTCTTTCATTTAGCGATATTAGAATATTTGAAACAAAAGAGTTGGAAAAAATAGATATGGAAAAAGCATCAATTTTACCAGAAAAACAAGAATATATTCAAGAAGCTAATGAAGAAACAGAATCCTCAGAAGATACTAAAGATAAAGAAGAAATAAAACAAGAGGATAAAGAATAATGGTTATCCAGCAGACACTAACCTTAGTAAAGCCCGATGGTGTTGCGCGAGGACTAACAGGAGAAATTATCAAAAGATTTGAACAAAGGGGCTTAAAAATTGTGGCATTAAAATTAGTAAAAGTAGATATGGACCACGCAAAAAAACACTATACCGAAGACATTTCTGAAAGACACGGAGAGAAAATTAGACTTCAACTTTTAGATTTTATTACAGAAGGACCAGTTGTAGCAATGATTATTGAGGGAATTGACGCAATTGAAAATGTCAGAAAATTAGTTGGTGTAACAGAATCCAAATCGGCTCTACCTGGGACTATAAGAGGAGATTTTACTCATGTAAGCTACCAACACGCAGATGAAAAAGAAACAGCAATAAAAAATGTAATTCACGCATCTGCAGACGAAAACGATGCAAAAAACGAAATGGCTCTATGGTTCTCCATAGACGAACTTCATGATTACCAAAGGGCAGACGAAGCTCACGTATTTTAATTACAGAACTTTATCCAAAAACAAAATCACTCTTCCTTTTTCACAACTTCTTTTTCAGAAACTTTCTTAACTATCTTCTCAACTACCTTAGCAACGACACCCTTATGTTTTGGCCTAGGTTGCCTATTTCGAGAATTACCGCTAACCAACAAGGCTCTTTTCCTTTTTCTTCTAGCAACTCTCCATGATCTATTTCTATCAAGTCGTTTCGGTTTATTTTTTCCTGGCATAATATTTTATTGAGATTTTAGTTTTTAAGTGTTTATATTCGCGAAAGCCTGCGAAGGGAGTCAAACCCTCGACCTACTGTTTACAAGACAGCCGCTCTATCACTGAGCTACGCAGGCATATAAATTCATTGGAGAAATCATTTTTAAGCTTTACGACAAGTCCAACAATTTTGATTATTTTTAGGAGATTTTTAAGTTAGAATTTTTGCCGCGTACAAAGGTACGCAAGAAAATTATCACGACAAAATCACCAAAAAGAATCAAAATTAATCTTCATCAATTATTTCAACCCGCTTATCCTTTGAGAGAATATCCACTATTTCATTCTCTAAATTTGCAATCTCCCCCTTCTTGAATGGTCCAACATCACTCCCATCAAAGCCTAAAAATTCAGGAACATCTTCAAGAAATCGAACCAGACGATGCTTCCTTTCATTTTTTACACTTCCAGACATATCTGCAACCTGATTTTTCTCAGCTCTTTCCAAACTTTTAACCAATTCTTCAAACAAATCCTTTTCAAAACTTAATAAATTCTCAAAATCCTTTTTAGAAATTCCTGTTTGTGATGATACAAAAGCCAAATTCAAAATCTTCTTCTTTCGAATCCTCAATAAATCCCTAAAACTCGAAATCGCATTGTCTAACTTCTTCTTATTCTTAATAACCATATCCGAAAACAAATCATCCTCTTTGTTTAGAAACTCTTTCTTCTCACGAAAATATTCAGCTACGTCCACCAAAAATTTCTTTGGCAACATCTGCAAGTTCTCCGAATACTTCTCTTTCCTCATAGCTTCATAGATATCACTAAATGTCAACATAAAACAAACAACATCACTCAGTTTAAAACAATTATTATACTCTTGTTCCAAACAATTTTAAACAAACTTTTCTTATAAAAAATATGTTTAATTCACTAAAGAAAAAACTCAAAAGTTGGGTAAAAAAGAACGAAGAAGAGGTTATAGTAGAAACAAAAAAGAAAGAGAAGGCAACTAAGTCAGCAAAGAAGATTAAGAAGAAAACTGAAAAGAAAACTGAAACCAAAAAAGAAAAGCTCAAACAATCCCCAGACGAAACAATTGAAGCTCCGCTAGAAAAAAAAGAATTCTTCGTAAAATTCAAAAAAAGACTAACAGAGGAGAAATTCGAAGAACTCTTTGAAGAATTACAAATTATCCTCCTTCAAAATAACGTTGCCTATAGTGCAGTTGATTCAATTAAAGAAACCCTTGCAGAAAAACTAATCGGGAAAACACTAAAAGAAGTTGACCTCTCAGACGAGTTAAAAAATTCAATTGAATCAATCCTAATCAATCCGCCAAGCTTCCTTAAAGAAATTAGAGATTCACTTGAAGTAAAAAAACCCTTTGTAATTTTATTCTCAGGAATTAATGGTTCAGGGAAAACAACAACTATCGCAAAAATGACAAATTATCTGCAAAAGAATAAACTTTCAGTTTGTCTAGCTGCTGCAGACACCTTCCGAGCCGCCGCAATTCAGCAACTTGAAGAACACGCAAACAAACTAAAAGTTCCAATAATAAAAAAAGACTACGGGTCAGACCCAGCATCCGTCGGATTTGAAGCTATTACCTACGCGAAAAAAAATAAAATTGACGTCGTCCTAATCGACACCGCTGGACGAATGCAAAACAAAGATTCCCTAATGAAAGAAATTGAAAAAATAGCAAAAGTAACAAAGCCTGATATGAAAATCTTCTTAGGAGAATCTATCACCGGCAACGACGCAACTGAGCAAGCAAAATCTTTCAACGAATCCATCGGACTAACCGGAATTATTTTATCAAAAGCCGACGTGGATGAGAAAGGCGGAACTGCTATCTCAGTTTCACATGTCACCGGCAAACCAATTTTATTTCTCGGAACAGGTCAAGAATACAAAGATTTAGAAGTTTTTGATAAGAAGAAAATCGTTGAAAAACTTGGATTGTAATGTTAAACAATACCTACAAAAAGATTTATAATCCTGCTCTACCTAACATACTAAAGGAGGTAAATATACATGAAAAAACTAATAGTAATGGCTGTGATGGTGATGTTCGTAGCAACAATGCTCTGCGGAACTGTAATGGCTATTGCGCCTAACGCAGGCGACGGTGTTTCAGACGGCTCAGGATGGGAAGGAATTCCACCTCAGACTGGAGAACCTGATACAGAATCCCTTGGACCTGCACCTAATTCAGGCGACGGAGTCCCAGACGGCTCTGGCTTATAAAATTTATTAATTTATTTTTCTCTTCTTTTTCTTTTTTAACCCTAGTGGTAACTTCCAACCCAAAACATAAAAACCCACAAAACCCCCTATTTTCATGGTACTAGACAAGTTAGGTTCAGCTCTAAAAGGCGGAATCACGAAAATTTCAAACGCGATTTTCATAGATAAGAAACTCATAGATGGAATCGTAAAAGATATCCAAAAGTCTCTAATTGAAGCAGATGTAAATATAGAACTAGTTTTTGCCCTCTCTCAAAAAATTAAAAAATTAGCCTATGATGAAACCATTAAAGGCATAGATAAAAAAGAACAACTCGTAAAACTAATCCACGACGAAATTAACCTACTTCTTGGGGAGAAAAAAGAACTCAAACTTCCAAAAAAAGCAAGCATTATGTTTCTAGGACTTTATGGAGTAGGAAAAACAACAACTATTGCAAAACTCGGTCTATACTATTCAAAGCGAGGACGGAAAGTTGCACTTCTAGGACTCGACACTCAACGACCGGCCGCAATGGACCAACTGGAACAGATGGCGGAGAAAGCAAAACTTCCTGCATTTATAGATAAAAAAGAAAAAGACCCCATCAAAATTATTAAACAACACGAAAAAGAACTGAAAGATTACGACCTCGTTTTAATAGACACAGCCGGACGAGACGGGTTAAACAAAGAGCTAATTAAAGAAATTGAAAAATTAAATAAAAAACTAAAACCAGATTTCAGAATCCTAGTAATGTCCGCAGACATCGGACAAACCGCAAAAACACAAGCTGACGAATTTCAAAAAGCACTTTCAATCGACGGTGTAATTATTACAAGAATGGACGGAACTTCAAAAGCTGGAGGAGCCCTGACCGCTTGTGCCGAAACCAAAGCCCCAGTTTTCTTCATAGGTGTTGGAGAACAAATCCACGAAATCGAAACCTTCAACCCAGAAACATTTATCCAAAGACTTCTAGGAATGGGCGATTTAGCTTCCCTTCTCGAACACGTCAAATCCGCGACCGACGAAAAACAGCAACAAAGAATTGAGGACCGAATGAAAGAAGGAAAATTCACACTCTTAGATTTATACGGACAACTCGAGCAAATGAACAAAATGGGTTCGATGGACAAAATGCTTGGCATGATTCCAGGAATGTCCGCCGCAAAACTCCCTAAAGATGTTCTCGCAAAACAAGAGGGTAAAATGAAGCACTGGAAAAATGCAATCTCTTCAATGACTGAAGAAGAAATCGAAAACCCCGAAATCCTAGAAAAACAAACCTCCCGAATCAAAAGAATCGCTCACGGCTCCGGAACAACCACGACCGAAATCCGAGAACTCCTAAAACAATACAAAATGATTAAAGAAATGATGGGAATGCAATCCGGACTCGCCGAAGGGAAAATCGACCAAAAGATGATGCAAAAGATGGCACGAAAAATGAAAGGAAAAGTTAGAATTTAAGATGAAATTAAAATTTATCAACAAGCAAAAATTTAAAGAAATTATATCAAATCTTAAAAAAACAATTAGAAAACTAGACGAAAATAAGAAAATATACACCCCATATGATAAGGCATTTAAAAGACATCCTCAATTAAAACCATTACAAAATAAAGAAGATGTTCTAAAAATCGACGCGCAACTAAATGCAACATTCTGGCAAAAAATATACGTGATATTTTCAATAGCATTAACATTTGTGCTTATCGGAGTAACGATATTCTATGCAATTCAAACACATGAATTAAATAAGATGACTTCAAATCAATTTAAAACAGAAAATAGACCACAAATAATAATAGATGGAGAAATTAAAAGAGCAAACAGTAACAATGAGATGATGATTATACTACCTCTAAAAAATATAGGGAAAACTCCTGCGAATATAAGTAAAATAACTGTATACGCTGGAGTTTCTTGGTATAATTTAGAACAAAGGGTATATAATCCTCCAAAAGAAATTTCTTGGAAAATATTCCCACAAGAAACAAAAACAATAATGCTTACTCCACATGCTTTTTCTAAAGAAACAATAGAATCTCAATTAATAATATTAAGAGTAAATACAGAATACTATGGAGATGGTGTGTTTACAGAAGATATATTATATTCAGATACTGGAAATATGGTAATTGGAAATACTGAACCCACCCAAAATGAATAGACTAATTCAACAAGGCGCCGAGGCAAAGATATTCCTAGACAAAGATATCATCTCCAAAAACAGAATTCCAAAAGGCTACCGTCACTCACAACTCGACACCCTAATCAGAACTCGTCGAACAAAATCAGAAGGCAAAATACTATTCAAAGCTCTTAACTTTGGAATCCAAGTCCCAAAGGTCCTAAACGCAAACCAAAAAGGCGAACCAAGAGAAAAGTTTGATTTAGAAATAGAATACATCGACGGCGACAAACTTTCAGAAACCCTAAACTCTTACCCAGAACAAAAACAATTCGAAGTCATGAAAAAACTCGGAGAACAAGTGGCAAAACTCCACGAAAACAATATCATCCACGGCGACCTAACAACTTCAAATATAATTCTCACTGCGCCAGGCGGCAACGCCGCCTTAGATATGCGAAGCAAAGCTTCGCCAAATTCCCCTCCCCAAGCTCCCGAATCGCTTCGCTCTCAGTTCTCAGTTCTCAGTTCTCAGTTCTCAGTTTTCATAATCGACTTCGGACTCGGATTCATCTCAACAAAAATAGAGGACAAAGCGGTCGACCTTCATCTAATCAAACAAGCACTCGAGGCAAAACACTTTAGATCACCAGATCACCTACGGGGTCAAAACCACGAAGACCTCTTCGAAAACTTCCTAAAAACCTACAAAGACAAAGAGGTAATAGAAAGACTAAAAGTCGTAGAAAAACGAGGCAGATACAAACATTAAAATTATTAATAGCCCCGCGAGGATGGGTCTGCCCCAACCAATTAAAAATATATATTGTGAGGGTATCGAACCTAGGTTTGAATCAAAAATAGCCCCGCGAGGATTCGAACCTCGGTCGCTGGGATCAAAACCCAGAATCCTTGACCACTAGACTACGGGACTATTTATAGACACGTTGACTTCATGAAACAGCCATACTGTTACTTTAGACTACGGGACTATAAGTATTCGAGATAATGACAATTTAAAAATCTTTAGAATCCCACAGTTAATCTTAAAAACCCAAATTTACACCAACTAATATGAAAGAAATGCCAAAACCAACATGGGTTAAAATGAAAGAACCAGAATTAAAAAAAGTAATCTTAGAGCTTTCAGAAAAACACGCACCATCTCAAATAGGAATAATTCTTAGAGACCAATACGGAATTCCTACAACTAAGATATTTGGCAAGAAATTAAAAGCTTATATGAAAGAACTCGGAATTGATAGAAACGAAGACCTTGAAAATGCAGAAAGAAAAGTTACAAATTTAAAAGAACACCTAAAAAATAATATTACGGACAGAAGCGCCAAACACAAATTACAACACGCACAATCCAGACTTAATATCATCAAGAAATATTTCGGCATCTCAATTCGAGACCGAAAGAAAAAAAAGTAATCTGGCTACACAAATCTTTTTAAGCTAATCTCATCTACTCATCCCATGTTAAAAGAGGTGGATAGCTTTGCAAAAGAATTTTTAGAATATTCCAAAGACAGGCCAATAAGAATCATAAGTCACTACGACACCGACGGTATAACATCAGCAACTATTCTCATAAAAACATTTAAACGACTAGATAAAAAATTCACAGTTCGAATACTAAAAGAACTAGATGAAGACATTATCAAAGAAGAACTGAAACGACAACCAAAAGAAACCCTAATATTTTCCGACCTTGGCTCAGGAAGCTTAGACCATTTCCAAAATCTTCAGGAACCTATTTTTATCCTAGATCATCACGAAATCGACAAGTCAAAACTAAATGATAAAATCAAAATAATTAATCCTCATCTAACCGAATCTCCAAGCGACAATCAAGCGACAGGAGCCGGAATCTGTTATCTATTTTCAAAAGCAATTTCACAAGACAACAAAGACCTCTCATCTCTTGCAATAATCGGCATGATTGGAGACCGACATGAAACAAATTTGTCAAAAATAAATCAAGAACTAATCAATGATGTCCACGATCTTAAAATTAAAAAAGGGCTTATAATATACCCAGCCACCAGACCCCTGAGGCGAACACTAGAGTGGTCGACATCTCCATACATTCCGGGGGTTACCGGCAACGGACCAGGCACTATTGCACTCCTACAAGAAACAGGAATCCAGCAGGACAAATCACTAATCGAACTAAACAAAGATGAGATGTCAAAACTAATAACCGCTATAGCAATACGACGAAACCAGAATAACAACATAGAAAGCATACTAGGAAATCTCTATCTGTTAAAATTCTTCGATACCCAAGAAGACGTCAGAGAAATATCAGTTCTAATTAATGCATGCTCCCGTCTCGGACATAGCGATATTGCAATTTCGTACTGCTTACAAAACAAAAACGCAAAAACAC
>DAOWDJ010000023.1 GCA_030639065.1 archaeon | reverse complement strand
GGAAGCGCAACAGATGTAGGAAATGATGAACTAACATATAGTTGGGATTTTGGAGACACAGAAACGAGCGATGTACAAAATCCAACACATATCTATGCAGATGATGGTATTTACACAGTTACATTAACCGTTAGTGATGATGATGGAGGAGTTAGTTCTGAGGAATTAACTGTGACAGTTGTTGATTTTATAATAGAACTTCAAGAAGGATGGAATCTAATTTCAATACCTGTAGTTCCAAAAAGTACGGCAATTGGAGATGTATTGGGAGATGCAGATGTATCCGCAGTCTATACGTATGAGCCATTAAATCCTGAAGCAGATAATGGATGGTTATCATTTTCTGGTGAAAGTGGTAGTTTGGAAACAATGACTGCTGGTTATGGTTATTGGGTATATGCTGATAGCGAAACTGCAATAAAGGGAAATGGAGAATTAATCAGTGAAGAACCAATAACACCTCCAAGTAGAAATTTGGTCGCAGGGTGGAATTTAATTGGACATTATGGCTTAGAAGAAAAATCAATTGATGATGCACTCTATTCCCTAGTGAATAAAGCAAGTGAATCTGAAACATGGAGCGCGATATGGCCTTCATTATTGGGTGAAACAAAGATGGAACCTAAACAGGGTTATTGGTTAGCAATTGACGGATCTTTAACTATTTATACACCAGGAATTTAATCTAATCTAATCTAATTTTTTTCTTTTTTTTCTTTTTTTAATATATATTTGTAATCATAGTAATTCTTTTAAAGAAGATAATTCTTAACTATATATGAAAAAACAAATAATTTTCATAATTTCTCTAGTTCTTTTAATGGGGATAGTATCATCTAGTGCTCCATCAATCCCTCATGCTTTTAAGGGAACTGCAAAATATACAAATGGGCAAAATATTCCAGACG
The DNA here is from genome assembly GCA_030639065.1 of archaeon. Taxonomy (GTDB): domain Archaea; phylum Nanobdellota; class Nanobdellia; order Pacearchaeales; family GW2011-AR1; genus JAGVXH01. Next base: position 25,485 of record DAOWDJ010000023.1, on the reverse strand, counting down.
GTTATATTGTTACAGCAAAACTGGATAGTCAATCCATTAGTACAAGTTCTGTTATAAAAGATGGAAAATATGGTTATGACGACCCTTTATTAGTTTCTGATATTATTGGAAATGGAGAAAAGGTCTCTTTTTATATTAACGGGAAATTGGTAGAAAATGATATTGTAGATTTTGCAATAGGTGAAATAACAAATCTTGATATTATCATTGATACTGTCCCATTTGATAATGATAATCCTGACGATGGCGCGGGTGATGATAATAGTGGTAGTACTGGTGACTCTAACGGGGGCGGAGGTGGTAGTAGTTATGTTTGTGTTGAGAACTGGGAGTGTGGAAATTGGAGTGAGTGTATTAATGATGTGCAAAGAAGATTGTGTGTGGATTTGAACGAATGCGGTCCTGAAAATAATAAGCCTGAGGAATATTTTCAGTGTGGCGGAGAAAATATTGAGAATACGGTTTTGGAGTTTTCTTCCACAGAACCCGATGAGGATGGTGAAAGTTTCTTCTCTGTAATGACTGGTGCGGTTGTGGGGGCGGTTGGAACGACAGGTGGGGTAGTGACGGGGATGATTATTCTTGTTATACTTTCAGGATTTGTTGCGATTAGGATTAGAAAGAAGTGATTTGTCATTCTTAAGTAATGAAAGATTTATAAAGAGTATATACTTCAATACTCTATGGATAATGAAAACAATCAAATTGTGGGCGGACCTACTCTTTCTAGAGAAGATTTAGCATTTTATGAACGGCAAAAACAAATAACTCATTTTATGACATCGAGAGAAATGGGACCTTGTCCTTATGATATGAATGCTGCAGGTGGTAAATGTATATCATATTATTATGAGAAAACCTGTGAAGGTATGCCAACTTCTCCTGCAGATTTCAGATCAGTTAGTAGTTGTAATATAGCCACATTCATAAAACATCCCAAATTATTTGAATCAGATACACGTTGGGATAGGCTTGAGGCGGCGGGATGTCCTAATAGTGATAGTAGTTTCTTTGGCGGGGATTGTTGTAAATATGCTAATGGAGAAGTCCATAAATCTTAAGTGAAAAAAATGGACTATTACAAAAACCCCGAAGAATTTTATGAATCAATAAAAAAACAGAGAGAAGAAGTAAAGTCGTACGATATTTCTGAAGATGAAAAAAATAAACTCTACAGCCTATTTGATGACACCGTTCAAAGATTTGAAGAAGACAGGTCTAATTCTATTTCTGAAAATATTCCTAGATTAAATAAAGCATTAGATAAAATAGGGGATGGATTTAGTAAACTTATAGAACCATGCCAAAAAATCAAAAATGGAATTCCCGCTCTTGAAAAAACTGTTTTTGACATAAACATAAAAAAAGCTTTTGATTCTCAAGACCCATCAAATAACTAACTTTTCTCGACGTAAATCTTTTACAATAGTATAATTTATTAAGATTAACATTTTTCATGATCAATGGAGAAACAATATTATCTTGATTCGTGTATTTGGCTTAACTTGTTTCAAAAAGAAGGAGATGCCTCTAAAGGAATACCTTATTGGCAAATCGCATTGAATTTTATAGAGGATGTTAAAAATGATGGAGCCAAGATTTATGTTTCTACTATTGTTTTGAAAGAATTGTATTATATTTTGGGTAATAAATTTCAAAAAATTATGGATTATTTTAAGCAAGCAGATTTTGTTGTAATTATTAAAACAAAAAATGAAGATTACAATTTAGCGAGAAAATTTGAGATTGAGAATAATTCAAAAATTAGTTTTTATGATCATTTACACGTAGCGATTGTAAAAAGATTAGAATGTGTCTTTGTAACAAGAGATAGGGATTTATTGAATTTTTCCAGAAATAAAATTAGTGTGGATTTGCCGGAAAAATTAATCAACTAATTTATTTATCTCTTCTAAATCAAATTTTTCCTTTGATAATCTTTTTCTTATATTTCTAATTTGTTTAATAGAACTTTCCTTGTTTGGTATAATTCCAACCAATTCATTTAAAACAAGTTTACGAACAGCGTCACGAATTACGTCAGAGCGATTTGAATAAATTCCTGTTTCTACTAATGCATCAACTCTTTGAATTAATCCCTGCCCCATTCTTATTTGCATTGTATCCATTGTCATACATTACTATTGTAATGCGAATTATTTAAGTGTTTCTACTTATTATAAGTATAAGTAGAAATTTGGATTCTTATAATTTTTTCTCAACATAGACTTTTTCTTTATCTAACTTATAACCTAATTTTTCATAATATTCTCTAACGCCTACTCCCGAAATTACTCGAATATTCTTATAACCTTTTTTCTTTGCGATTTTTTCTGCTTGTTGCATTAATTTTTTCCCTAAGCCTTTGTGTTGCCATTCATTTAAGGCTTTTTCTTTTAGTTTTAGGGTTGGACCGTAGACGTGGAGCTCTCGAACCATCGCGGGATGTCCTTTGTCTAATCTCAACCGAAGAAGCCCGAATAAAATATTATCTTTATTTACAGCCTCGATGAAAAACTCCGTTCCGTTTGAAGCTTTATATTTTGTTGTTTTAATTTTTATATCTGTATTAACTTTTCTTTTATCTCTAAGGGCAAATCCAATTTCTCTAAATCTTATTTCTTGGATTTTTGTTTTTGACTTTCTTATTTTTTCTTCAATATCTTTTCTTAAATCAATGTTTTTAATTCCTGCAATAAGATAACTAGGTGGAATTTCCCGCATTACCCTCATTATTCTACAATATCGTGGAGTCAGTTTTAACATCTGGATAATTAATTTCGTTGTTTGTTCTTTTGAATAAGGAATGTATTCTCCTCCATAATATAATTCTTCAATTCCTGAGCCCTTGAGAACTTGGCAGGGATATATTTTAATTTGGTCTGGTTTAAAATTTGGAGAGGAAAATATTTTTTTGAACATTCGTATATCTTTTTTTGGAGTAGAACCTGGTATACCTGGCATTAGATGGTAGCCGATTTTGAAACCTGCCTTTTTTAATCTATAAGTTGCGTCAACTACATCTTGAACTTTATGCCCCCTATTAACTTTTTTGTATATTTCGTCGTCGATGGCTTGAACTCCAAGTTCAACTCTGGTTGCTCCCCATTCTAGCATATTATCAATATGTTTATTGGTACAATAATCTGGGCGGGTTTCAATGCAGAGTGCGACACACCTATGCTTTGCTGTTTCGTTAAACTTTTTTGCTTCTTCTAATGATTTTGCTTTTTTCCCATTTAAAGCGTCATAACATTTTTTTATAAAGTCAAACTGAAATTCTTCAGGGTAAGATAAAAAAGTTCCCCCCATGATTATTAATTCTATTTTATCCGTTGGATGATTCATCGCATCGAGTGTTTTTAGGCGAACTTTAACTTGTTTCACTGGGTCGTATTTACATTCTCTTGCACGAAGTACGGCTGGGGATTCTGGAGTGTAAGATTGAGGTGCATTTAAAGAGGGGCAGTAGAGACATGCTCCATGAGGACATTTTCTTGGAGGTAGCATTACTGCTAAAGGAGCCACGCCGGAAATTGTTTTTGTTGGTTTACGTTGTTTCATGGAAAGGAAACAGTTTTAATGTTTAAATGTGTGAGGGTGGGATGAATTAAAATTTGAATAATCTTTCATAGTCTTTGTGATTCATCCAGTTTAAAACAATTGCAATTAATTCTATTTCTCCAGAAGTCGTTAACGAATACAACAATCTCCATGCTGATGGTAAATTATAAATCCATAAATTATTTATTTTGTATTTATCTATTAATTTCTTCGGGATTAATTTCTTTTTTACATTTCTCCCACAATAACAATTTTGTTTTATATCTCCTAATGCTTTAATTAATGCCTTCTTTATTGGGTCATTATTTTTGATATCGTTAAATGCTCTTTTTAAATTTTCATCAATAAACTTTAATTTATCTGGTTTCATATTTTTATTTCAGGAGAATTTCTAATTTTATTATAAAACTCGGGATTCCAAATATAAACAACATAACTTTGATTATCATACGCTATTTTGTGGATACTTTCTAAATATTCCATAATTATTTGAAAAGTTTGCCACATTACCTTTCTTGGAAGTTTTTTAAATAGTTCTGTTTTTTTAAATTCTCCGCTATTTTCATCAATGAATTGCTCTACCATTAATACTGTTTGTAGCGTCGGTGACCTTGCATGTGGATTTTTTGATTGTAATAATTGCATTGTTTATACCTGATTTAATGATATCAATCGATATTACTATATAAATCTTTGTTTTCATTGAAGCTTCATAAAAAGGAAAATGTTTTAAGCTTTAAATGTGTGAGGGTGAGATGGAACAAGAAAGAATTTGGGACAAGATTGCTGGGAAGTGGGCAGAATATAAAATATTTACGTCGAGAGAGGTTTCCGAATTTTTGGAAGGGAAGGAAGGAAAAATTTTAGATATGGGATGTGGGTCGGGTCGGAATTTTGTTACAAATAAAGGATTGGAAATTTATGGTGTTGATTTTTCTGAAGAAATGTTGAAACATGCTAAAAAAAGAGCTAATGAATTGAGTATTGATGTTAAGCTAAGTAAATCCGAAGGTGATGAGATTCTCTTTGATGACAATTTTTTTGATTATGGTATTTGTTTTGCGGTTTTACATTGTGTTGATTCCTCTAAAAAAAGAGAAAAGATGATTGAAGAATTATTTAGAGTTTTGAAACCGGGAGCAGAGGCTTTGATTTCAGTTTGGGGTCGTGGATCACCTAGGGTAAAGAATAAAGACAAGGAATGTTTTGTTAGTTGGAAAGTTGGCGAGAAAAAATATGAGAGGTATACCTATCTTTTTGACGAAGGAGAAATTCAGGGAATGGTAAAAAGTGTTGGCTTTGAGATTATAAAACAATGGGAAGATAGAAATATTAATGTGATTGTTAGGAAGTCTTCTTGATTCCCATAAAATCCATAAGCGAGCCTTTGCTGAATTCTATTTGTTTTCCTGTTGTGGGGTCGAGTTTTATTCGTACGATTCCAAGCGTGTCGTCCATACAAGTTAGATTCCATTGATTATCTTTTAGAATTGCAATAATTTTTGTTGGAACGATAGAAGAATTATTTCCTTTAATAATCGTTTTGCAAGTTGATTCTAAATCGTCTATATCTATTTTAATATCGGGAGTTTGTGAATGCATTTCTTTTACTTCTTCGTCGAATATTTTTGGTTCTTTGAATGGATGTTCAAATGCGGCAATTTTATTCTGTTCGGGTAAGAAAAAGTCTAATTGGATTGTTTCAGTTTTTTGTTTTAAATCCATAATGAAAAAACCTGCTGCGAAAAAAGCTGATGGATTTTCCGATTTAAATTTTTTATAATTTGTGTTATCTTCTAATTCTTCTAATAAATCTTTGACTTTCATGATACTCGGAATAATTGATAGTTTAAAACTTTAATCGTTTACCCAAACTTTTTTATACCTATATATCTATGTAATTATGCAGTAATGCGCTTCGGCGCTTCGCGATTCGTCGCGTGGCAAAAAAGGATTTCGGCTCTTCGAGCCCTGGTTACTGCATTTATTTTTTTATTTTTTTATTAACTCATTTAAATCTAAACTAACTTTGTTGCAATTTCTTAAAATTTCCTTATCTTTATTTCTGAAAGCTATTCCCACGTCGTCGACAAAAGAAGGCTTATTAAATTTTGTCTGGAGAATATCTTCGGGCTTACAATTTGGTACTAATCTAGAAATATGTTTGAAAATCATATCTTTTATTTCATGGAAATGTCCGTCGAAATCATTACATACTTGTAAGCTAATTTCTTCAACATGTCCTAAATCAAAAAGAATTTTTTCTAAAATTTTTATAACTATTGCCGTGTGGAATCTCAATCGAAATCTGTTTTTCTTTTTCTTCTCTGAGTAATGATTTATGTTTAAATTACCTCTCTTAAATTGATTAACCAATTCGTCTTTAATATTTTTGGGAATATTTACACCATAGCATTATCTTTATTTACGATTACCACAATAGAATAATCTTTTTCAAAGATATCTCCACCAGATTTGTCTATTTGAAACAAAGTTATACCCATAAGATTATTTCCTTAATTCAATTTCTTCTTTAAGCTTAGAAATAAACTCGTCCAAGTTCATGGAGGTAATTTCTTTAGAATCTCTTCCTCGAATTGCAATTTTGTTTTCAGATTTCTCTTTTTCGCCAACTGTTACCAAATAATTGAATCTTTGAATTTGCGCGTCTCTTGCTTTTTTACCCATTGATTCACTCTTATCATTAATCTCAACTTCAAATCCTGCTTCAAATAATTTTTGATAGATTTCGTTTCCGTAATCTTTGACATCATCATTTAAGGTCATGACTTTGATTTGATTTGGAGATAGCCATAGTGGGAATTTCCCATCGTAATTTTCGGTTATAATTCCCATAAATCTTTCAAGAGACCCGTAGATAACACGATGTAACATAATCGGTCGTTCATTCGTATTGTCTTCTTTTGTATAATTTAAATCAAATCGTTCTGGTAAGGCCATATCTAGTTGGATAGTGGAACATTGCCAGGTTCTTCCTAAAGAATCTTTAAGATGGAAATCTATTTTTGGACCATAGAAAGCTCCGTCTCCTTTATTGACAGTGTACTTTAATCCTGATTTTTTTAAGATACTCTCTAAAGCAGTTTCAGCCAAGTCCCAAATTTTGTCGTCGCCAACTCGTTTTTCCGGGCGAGTCGATAACTCTACGTGGTCAAACTCTAATTCAAAATAAGAGAACATTTTTTTGATTAAATCTATAATTTTTGAAACTTCATCTCCTAATTGGTCTTTTGTGCAAAAAATGTGAGCATCGTCTTGGGTGAATTGAATAACTCTAAATAATCCAGCAAGAACCCCAGATAATTCAACTCGGTGAACGATTCCCATTTCCCCTACTCTCATTGGCATATCTTTGTAGGTTTTTGGTGAAGTTTTGTAAACTAACATCCCCCCTGGGCAATTCATTGGCTTTACTAAGAAATCTCTTTTTTCATATGTAGTTTTAAAATTATTTTCTCCAAATTTCGACCAATGTCCTGAAACTTCCCATAGTTTTCTGTCCATAATTTGTGGAGTTGAAATTTCGCTATAACCAGACATTCTATGAAGTTCTCTCCAGAGCTCGGTTAATTTATTCTTTATATGTAATCCTTTTGGATGCCAGAACACCATTCCGGGTGCTACGTTATTAAAACTCCAAAGATCCATTTTTCCTCCAATTATTCTGTGATCGTTTTCTTTTAATTTTGAAGTATCAAGTTTAGCTTTAGAAATAGTCCTAAGGAGTCTTACTCTCTCTTCATCACTAACATCTGCAGCTTCTTCGTCACCCTCAATAACGAGTTCTCTTGAAAGTTCTGATAATGGATGTCCTTTGACTTTTAATTCAAAAGTTTTGTAATAACCGAAGGGAGCTTTGACAACATCATATTTTTTTAGTTGCTTTGCGGTTTCGTTTAAAATTTCTACCGCTAGAGATGGTTTTCCTAAATCGCTAGAAAGATGTGCGTAGGGGTAAAGAACTATATTTTTGGACTTTACATCTGTTGCAATTTTTTCAATTGATTCTACAAATTCCGGAACTATTTTTAAGGAATCAGTTTTTTCAACCGCCACCATCACAACCAAACATTCTTTTGATTCGCCTTCGAGTTTTTGATTTGGTGCAATTTCGTCTATCGATTTTAAAGCTTTTTTTAGAGCTTGGAATTTTATGTAATCGCAGTGTAAATTCAAAGTTTTCATAGAAAGATGAGAATAAAAGAATTTATAAAGATTTATACTTTAGATTTGTCATGGTGACAAGATAGAATGGCAGAGGTGATGGATAGGTGTCCTACGGGGATTGTTGGATTTGATAAGATTTGTGGGGGGGGATTTGTTAGGAATAGTGATAATTTTATCGTCGGTGGTCCTGGTTCTGGAAAATCAACTTTTTTATTAAATTTTCTTTGGAACGGAGCTACGCAGTATGGGGAAAATGGGTTGTATTGCTCGTTTGAACCAGATATTGTTGAAACACTAAACGATGCTATGGCTTATGGTTGGGATTTTTCAAAATTGAGCGAGGAAGGAAAAATTAAGTTTATGAGATTTTCACCACAAACATCGATTGACGAATTAAAAGGTGAGTTAATGAAAATGATTGCAAAAAATGGAATTAAAAGGATTTGTTTTGATCCAATTTCTGTTTTAGCTTTGAATTTAAGTGACCAGGGAAAAATTAGGCAGACGATTTTTGAGTTATCTGCTTTAATGAAAAGAATGAAGGTTACAACGGTTTTTTCTGATGAAAGCCTGGAGGGAGATATGGGAACTAGTGCTAACGGTGAGTGGACCAAAACTGATATTTTGAGGTTCTTGTCTGATTCTGTTACAATTTTTTATGAATCGGGTGTGGCCGGTGTCGGGGATAGAGCTATTAGAATTGCGAAAATGAGAAGAACTGCTCATGAAAGAAGGGCTGTGGGAATGAATATTAGTAATAAGGGTATTGAAATTGTAGAAACTCCTAGTGTTGTCACAGAATAATCCGAGCTAAAAACTAATTTTTAAATAAATATTTATCAAATTGTTTATCCGCATTTTTTCTTCTCTTCTGATGTTCGGATAAAATTTTATTTATTTTCTCTATTAGAATTGCCTTTACTTCTCCTGATAATAATTCTCCTTTAGAATATTTATCATAAATCTCTGTTAATTTTTTATCATCATTTTCAAAATATTTTAACCATTGGCAAGCCACGTCTACTTCTATATCTCCACCCTTTTTTCTATGCTCTTCGACGGTTTCTTTTCCCCCACTAAAAGCATATTTGTTTATTTTTTTCTTAACAGTTTTTGCGTCATCCGTCATTAGTATTGTTTTATTGCCTGAACTACTTGACTTACCTGTAGTCCCGCTTAATGGAGACATAAATTTTGCATGCATAATTACGGGCTTTTTGTGTCCGAGCTTACCTACCACATCTCTCGATATTCTGAAGTGAGGATCTTGATCTACTCCTAGTGGAATCAGGCAGTATTCGTTTTTATTATTTAGAATATTTGGAAGAAAACACGGAACTGTCTGCATAGCGGTATAAAAAATGCTGCCAATGTTATTTGAATCTGTAAATCCAAAAGACGCCCTTATAGTAGAGAAAGTTATTTTCTTTGCAACCTTGATTGCTTCTGGGTAAATAATTCCTGCATGTTTTGTATCAATTAGAAAATGTGTTTTCTTTGGATTAAAACCCATCGCTATTACATCTTTCATATTTTCTTTTGTCCATTCTTGAATCTCATCGTAAGTCATATTTTTGTATAGAAACTTTTCGTCGTCGGTAAATTGAAACCATAATTCTATATCAAATTTATCTTGCAACCATTTTACAAAACTCCATATAGAATAATGCCCTAAGTGAATTGGTCCGCTTGGCCCACATCCTGTGTATAAAAAAAACTTTTCTCCTTTTTCATAACTATCTAGAAGTTTCTCTAAGTCTCTGTGCGCGAAAAATATTTCTCGTCGTAAATACGGATGAACTTCTCCTGCTATTTTTTCAATTCGTTTTAATAGTTTTTCGTCGATTGATTTAATCCCAAATTCAGAAATTAATCTGTCATAATTCACCTCTCCCTGAACATCATATGGATTCACCTTCATTTTTTCCATGTTAGAATTAATATTCGGAGATTTATAAAACTGTTCATATAAATGACTTAAAAACTAAAAGCGAGTAATGTTTAAATAGTAAAAATGAGTGAGAAGTGTATGAAAAAATTGGGATATAGTTTTATTTTGATGATTATTTTAGTAAGCTCTTCTGTTTTGGGTGCTATCTCTATTTCGGAACCTGAAGATGTTTATAATTTAGGAGACACCTTATATATTAATGCTGATGGACTTATCGGTTCTGACAGCGGGAATTTAAATATAGATTTGATTTGTGAAGACAAGGTAACAAATCTGATAAAAATTAAAGCAAGGGATTTCTCGTCCGAGGAAGAACAGAGTTATTTTACGGATGTAATTTTAAATAATGAAGATTTGGAAATTGTGAATTTGAGTGAGATTATTGGAGAATGTCAGGTAGTATTATCACTTGGCACAAGTATGGCTTCGACTAAAACTTTTAGTATTGGTAATGAAATAATCGTTAGCACATTATTAGATAAGCCTTCATACGACCCTGGTGAGCCTATTACAATTAAGGTTGATGCAGTTAAAAAGAATGGGGATTTGCTGAATGGTTTTGTTGAGGTGTCTAACGCAACTTCTTTTAGTAGTATAGTTGAAAATGGTTTTACTAGTGAAATATTTTCCATGCCTGATACAATTGAATCTGGAATTTATAACTTAGGGATTCATGTTTATGATAAGGGAAATAATGGAATCTTAAATGAAGGTTTCGCTGTAGCTTCATTTAGTATTAACCAGATAGCTTCTTCGATAGTTACAAGTTTGTCTAATGCTGCTATTGAGCCTAGTGAAAAACTAACAGTTGGGGTCGAGGTATTTGACCAATCTGGAATTGAAATGGATGGGACAGTTTCTGCAAAGCTAATCTCTCCAGAAAATGAGGCTATTGAATCTAATATTCAAGCTGGGGAATTCGTTGACTTTGATTTTATTCTAAATTCAAGCGTAGGTACATGGAGGGTAATTACCTCATTTAATGATGTAATTGAAGTGCGAGAATTTGAAATACTTGGAGTTCAAAAGGTTGATTTTCATTTTGAAGACTCGGTCTTGAAAATAACTAATGTTGGAAATATCTTATACAATAAAACAATCGAGGTCCTAATAGGAAATGAAACCATGGAGCTCGAATTAAATATTGAGCTAGGTGAATCTCGAAAATTTAATCTTAAGGCTCCTGATGGCGAATATGAAATTTCAGTCAATGATGGAGATAGTTCCATCGTCGAGAATGTCTTATTAACTGGGAGGGCAATTTCAGTCAGAGACTTCAAGGAAGTTGGAATATTTAAGGGATACTTCTTAATTTGGACTTTCTTAATTGTTATCCTTGGTGGTGTTGGGATTATTTTATTTGTAAAATATCGGAAAACAAAAACTGTTGGGAAAGGTGGAGTTATTAAAAAAATTGGTAAAAATGTTGATAAAATAATCCCGAAAAAGATTAAGCCACATATAGCTAATAGTATGAATTTCACAAATAAATCGCCAAAAGTACAGGGTTTAGATTCTAAAAATTATAAGCACGAGGATAATAGTATGATTGATTTAACTAAGGATAAAACCAAAGGTGCAGAATCTACTTTGGTCCTAAATGGTGAGAAATATGTTTCTGCGGTGGTATCACTGAATATTAAAAATTACGATAATTTAAATGAAGTTTCTAGCAGTGCCTTGAAGGATATCATTAGCAAAGTATCTGGTGACTCTAGCGATACTAAATCTAAAAACAAGGGACTTGTCGAATGGAAGGGTGACCATATTTTTATTGTATTCTCTCCAATTATAACTAGAACTTATGATAACGAAGTCTTAGCTGCTAAACTTGGAATGAAGATTCTAACTAGTTTAAATACTTATAATAAGAAATTTAAAGATAAAATTGAATTTAATATCGGAATACACGTCGGTGAATTGATCGCTTCTAAAGTTGGGGATAAATTAAAGTATACCAGCATCGGAAATACAATCTCTCTTGCTAAGAGAATTTCTGATTCGGATAACTCTAAATTAATAGTTTCTGAAGCGGTTAGAAAAAAATTATTGCGAGATTTGAAAGTTTCTAAAGGGACTAGTATTGGAGGGCATCAAACCTATGTGGTTTCTGAGGTAAAGGATAGGTCAAAAGATGCTGCCAAATTGAGCGACTTGTTGAAGAGAATGAAGTGAGTTTTTGAGAAATAAGAAAAACTTATAAGTTAATTTTGATATTGTTGGTTTAATCTCTTTACAATATTAATATGGCAAAAAAGGAAAAACTTGAAGAAAAGAAGAAAATTGATTTTAAATATAATTTTAGTGAATACTGGAGCATTTTAAAAAATTATAAAGTATTATTTTTTACCTTATTGTTTCTTATCTTAATAATTGAAGGAATGCACGTTGTCCCTAAATTTTTATTTAAAGTAATTATAGACAAAGGAACTTTGTTTGCTGGAGGAGAGCTTGGCTTGCAAGAATTTGGTTTTATTTTGATGATTGTTGCTGGAACATATCTGTCTGTTAATTTTATTCAAATTGTGGGAATTTGGTTTAGGGGTCATTTTTTAGCCATATTAGAAACGAATATGATGACTGATCTTAAGAGAAAGTATTTTGGACATATTCTTAGTTTGGATCATAAATTTCATGTAACACATAAAACTGGGTCGCTTATTTCTCGGCTTACTAGGGGAACGTCTTCTGTTGAACGAATGACTGATGTTTTTGCTTTTAATTTTGTGCCAATGATTTTACAATTAATAATTGTGGGATTCTCTCTTGCTTATTTTAGTGTTATGTCTGCTATCGTCGTTGGAGTTGTCGCTGTTTCATTTACAGTATTTAGTATTTTTATTCAACGAGCTCAACAAATACCTAAGTTAGAAGCAAATAGATCTGGAGATAGAGAGAAAGCTAATATTAGTGATGTTTTCACTAATATTGACTCTATAAAATATTTTGGAAAGGAAAATTTAATTTGTGAAAAATTTAAGAACTTGGCAGTAAAAACTCAGAGAGCTAATGTAAAAGCATGGGGATATTTTAGGTGGATGGAAGCTGGACAAATTTTTATTGTGGTAATTGGCACCCTGTTTTTACTTTATTTTCCTATGATGGAATTTCTAGCTGGAAAGATAACTATTGGAACTATTGTTTTTATTTACACTATCTATGGAAATCTTATGGGTCCTATGTGGGGCTTTGTTCATGGAATACGTGCATTCTATCGTTCAATGGCAGACTTCCAGGACTTATTTGAATATGGTAAGATTAAGAAAGAAATTAGGGACAAAGTTGGTGCTAAATTAATTGATATCAAGCATGGAGATATTGAATTTAAAAATATCAGTTTTAAATATGGTAGAAGAAATATTTTTGATAAATTTAATTTAAAAATCAAGCGACATAAAAAGATTGCTCTTGTTGGACACTCTGGTTGTGGAAAATCCACTTTGGTAAATTTGCTTTATCGATTGTATACTCTCGATGATGGGGAAATTTTGATTGATGGGGAAAATATTAATAATTTTAAACAGGAATCAGTCCGAAGTGAAATGGCAATTGTTCCACAAGAAACAGTTTTATTTGATGATACGATTTGGAATAATATTAAATTTTCAAATCCTAAAGCTACAAAGGAAGAAGTTGAAAGGGCAATTAGGTTTGCTCAATTAGATAAGATAATTGCAGAGATGTCTCATAAGGAGAATACTATTGTTGGGGAGCGGGGTGTAAAATTATCTGGCGGAGAAAAACAGAGAGTTTCGATTGCTCGGGCGTTGTTGGCAGATAAGAAGATTTTAGTTTTAGACGAGGCTACCTCATCTTTAGATAGCGAGACAGAATATGAGATACAAAAAGATTTGGCGAAATTAATGGAAGGAAGAACATCGATTATTATCGCTCATCGGTTGTCTACGATTATGCATGCGGATAAAATTATTGTGATGAAAAGGGGAAAAATTGTCCAGAGCGGGACACATAGAACTTTGATTAATCAGCGAGGAGAATACAAGAAGTTGTGGAATTTGCAGAAGGGCGGATATATAAAGTAAGTTTGTGATTATAAGAGATGGTGATTAAAGTAACATTAAAAATATTTCGTGGAATCATTTATCTAGGAGAAAAAGAAAATGATTAAAGTAATATTCTTTGATTTTGATGGAACGATTAGTGATGCAAAGGAAATTTCGTATCTGTCGTTAGTTAGGGTCTTGAAAGAGTATGGATACAAATTTAACGAGGGGAAATTGCGAGAATTGATGGGAGTTAAAATGCAGTTTATTTTAAAAGAGCTTGGTTTGGAGGTTAAAGATATAGAGGTTATACGAAAGAAGTTTTATAAATATTTTACAGAGGCTGCGTTAGCTGGTGGAATTAAATTATGTGTTTCGATGAAGCCACTTTGGGAATTAAAATCTAATTATCCCCTGATTGTTATTTCGAATTCGGAATCTTATTTTCTTAAAGCATCTATTAAAAAACTTAAAATTAAGGGCCTTTTTAAGAAAATTTACGGGGCTGATAAATTCGAGAGGAAAGATGATATGCTGAAAAAATTGTTTAAAAAAATGAAAATTAAACCATCGGAGGCTATCTATATTGGAGATCGATTTTCTGATATTGAATATGCCCGTGAAGCTGGATGTGTTGCAATTGCGATTCATAATAAATGTTCATGGTCTAATTTAGCGACGATAAAAAAAGAAAAACCAGATTATATCATTAAGGATTTTAGAGGGTTGAAAAAGATTGTTAGTTCAATTGTTTAAGTGCTTTGATTATATTGAGTTCGAGGTCTTGGTTTTTTTTGAGAAACTTACTAAATAAAGTTTGGATTTTTTTGTTCTGTTTTCTTTTTGTGCCTTTAATGTTTTTGAGTCTAGCATAAAGTTCTATTTCTTTATCGGAGAGAAAATAAAGTGGTCTGCTTTCTGGTTGTGGACCAGTAAATTTCCCTTTGAGAATATTTTGGAATGTATCTTCGGCAACTTGAGATAAATTATCTGATGATAGATTTGGAACTTGTGAGAATTTAACCTGAAATTTTGTTTCTAGGATTTTTTTTAAAACTAGTGTATTAATATTGTTTGATTTTTTTAATCTGATAATTTTATCTTTTGGTAGCATCTGGTATTTACGAATCGTTCTAAAAACTTTTCGTTCTACATAGTCTATAAATCGAGATTTATTGAGTTCTCTCTGATTTGTAAACGCCCATACTGTTGTCATAATTTGAATTTAGAAAATTTATTTCGTTGGTTTATATTATCTCCAGTCGAATAAGCATCTTGAAGTTCTAAAGCTTTTTCTTTTCCCGTTTCATTTGAGATATAAATTGCGGGCTTACCTTTGTTATCTTTAATATGATTTGGGAATTTTAAAATTAATTTAGATTCTTCCGCATTTCTTGCTACCACAAACCATGTTTTATTTATAAAAAAATGTCTGCCAATCATCGTCAGAGGTAAGGTTTCTTCGGTGATTAGATTATTTTCTAGGAGATGTTTTAGTCTCAACATGGGTTCTTTTTCACAGAGAAAACATCCTCCCCCTGGGCTTGGATATTTTATTTTGTATTTTTCAGCTAGAGCCATTTGTTCTTTTCTTCCTCTTCCTCTAATTCCTAATAATCTTTTTCTATCAACTAAATCTTTTTTTTCAAAGCTAGTTTCGGGTAATATTTTCGCTGAGAGTGGTCGTAGAATTTCAAAACCTAAAGCTTCATCTATTATCTTCATTGCTGATGGGACTTGAGACATTGGTCGCTGTCCTAATACCTCACCCGTTGCAATAACTTTAATATTATTTTTATCGGCATATTCTTTAGCTTTTTTAAACATAAAAATTTTGCAATCTTTGCATGGATTAATCCCAGAGCCGGTTCCGAATTTTGGATGCTTTAGGATTTCTAAATATTCTGATAGAAGCGGTTCTTTGTTTACGTCTAGAATTTCCATTTTGACATTTTCTTTCTGAGTGAAATTGAAATTGCATGATGTATTGCAACAGCCACATCCGAATGGTAAAGCAAAGTATAGAGCGGTAATTTGAAAGTCTTGTTCCTGCAGCATTCGTACAACTAGACGAGAGTCGAGTCCTCCTGAATATAAAACTAAAGCTTTTTTCATAGGGAAGAAAACAGAAGTTATGTTTTAAACTTTAGTATCCGCCGTATGCTTCTAGTTCTTGAGAGTATCCTTTATGTTTGAAATCAAAATTAAAAAAGAAAAGAAATTCTGACATTGCTCGAACTCCTAAACCAGCTTCCTTAACTACTTTGTATAGATAATTAGTAAAGCAGTATGGACAAACGTGGACGTCTTTGCCGCAGTGGACACATTCTTTGGATTTGCCGTTGCTGTGATTGTGGTGCTTCATGAAAATGTTTAGCTTCCCTTTTAGTTCGTGGTGCTCTGGGAATTTTTTTGCCCATTGATTAAACGCTTTCGCTATGCAATTCGGACAGAGTGGATGTTGGATATTTTCGCCGCAGGATAGGCAGTCATTGTGTTCTTTTTCAAAGTAATATGTCTGTTCAGCGACATTTGATTTCGAGTTCATAGAAAAATAATGTCGCCAGATTAGCAAAATTTGATAATTAAAGCACACACTAATGTAGAGGTATAAGAATTCAGCTTTAACATTCCTCTTCGTGCTTTCATGTTAAAAGTAGGGACTAGAAGTTTATATAGTTTTTGGAAAATGGGTTAACGAATTTTTTTGAACATCTCAGACAGCTTCTCTCCGACGACGTTTTTCAAATCCATTGGATGTAATTTTTTGCTTAAGAAATCTTTTTCTAAATCTTCGTAGCTGTTGTAAGTTATATCTCCTCCAAACTTTTCTGGACGAGAGATTCCTAATTTTTCAAACACTGGGAAGATAAGTATTTTTGTTATGTCTAAAACTGGATTTTTTTCTCCTTCTGGGCAATATGCTTTTGATATTTTCTTTTTAATATCTTCTGATGAATCTTTAATGGAGATTAATCCTCCCGTTTCAGAAGATGACATTTTTCCTACGTCTGCTCCTTTGAGTGAGGGGATTAGTGATGTATGAATGAACGCTGGAACGGGATAGTCGATGTCTTTTAGGCTTTCTAATGCAATCATATGGATTTTTCTTTGTTCCATTCCAGCAACTACAGCATCGACCTTTAACGCTTTCATATCAGCTACCTGCATAAATGGATAGAATAGTTGAGTGACTTTTGCATGGTCAATATCTCTTGCAACTCCTTGCATCGCCCTTAATCCTCGATTTAGTGTAGAATTTGCCGCTAAGGAAAATACATCATCAAAATATTCTGGTTTTCTTTGGAAAGAAGTTCCTATAATAATTTCTGGATTTTTTAATCCAATTTTCTTAAATGCCCTTTCCCACTTCTTTACTTGGTCTGCGATGAATTTCCAGTCACCTTTCTTGTTTAGCCATGCGTGCCAATCTGCAAGAAGTATTTTTACCTTGAATCCTGCGTCTTCGAAATCTTTGAGTTTTAGTATTGTTACATAATGTCCTATGTGCAAATCTCCCGATGGTTCATAACCACAATAAACTACTGGTTGCTTTTTTTTGAAAGAATTTTGTAATTTTTCTTCACCTAGAACTTCTGCAGTATTTCTTTTTATCAATTCCAACTTTTTTTCTGCATCCATATTATTCTCTGTAATTCTAATTATTTAAATGTTATTAACACTGCTCACGAAGATATAAAAAGGTTTTATGATTTAATTTTTTATGGTAGGGAAAATCTATGATTTAATTATATTGGGTGGTGGACCTGCTGGACTAACTGCTGCAATTTATGCTGGAAGATATAATTTGAAAGTCTTAGTTGTCGCTAAATCATTTGGCGGGACTGCTAATTTGGCAGGAGAAATCGAAAATTGGCCTGGATATATTGGTTCTGGAATTGAATTAATGGAGACCGTTAAACAGCAAGCGGAAAAGTTTGGCGCGGAATTCTTAGAGGGAGAAATTCAAAGTATTGATAAAAGTAAAAACGGGTTTGTGTTAAGTTCGTTAAATAAAAAAGTTCATGGTAGAACTTTGATTATCGCTCTTGGGACAGAACATCGGCAGTTGAATATTCCGGGCGAGAAGAAATTTTTGGGGAAGGGTGTTAGCTATTGTGCAACCTGTGATGGTAATTTTTTTAGAGATAAAACTGTTGCTGTAATCGGTGGAGCGGATTCGGCAGCAAAGGCAGCACTTTATCTATCTGGTATTTGCAAGAAAATTCATATAATTTATCGACGGCACGAAATGAGATGCGAGCCTATTAGTCTAAGCCAGATTTGTAAAAAGGAAAATATTGAAATACATTATCATAGTGATCCTGTTGAGATTGTTGGAGAAGATACTGTTGAAGAATTAAAAATCATAACTGATTGGCCAGATAAAGACAAGGTTAATCATACGATTCCTGTTGATGGGGTTTTTATTGAAATTGGTGCAACACCAATGAATGAGGTTGTGAAAAATTTAGGACTTGATATGGAAAAAGGCTATATTGTAACTGATAAAGAAACTAAGACAAATATCGATGGAGTTTTTGCTGCGGGAGATGTTACTAATAATTATTTGAAACAAATTGTCACTGCTGCTTCTGAAGGTGCAGTTGCGGCTAAAAGTGTGCATGAATTTTTAATGAAAAAATAATAACTACATTCTTTCTAATCTTGCGATTCTCTTGCTTAATGGTGGATGTGTCATGAACCATTCTTTTTCTTTTGTTGGTTTCGCAAGGAATAGGGGAGCTACTGCTCCTGAAACTTTCATTGGAGTATTATAATGAATCTTTTTTAGGGCTCCCATTAATCCAGTTGGTGTTCGCATGAATTTTACCGCTGAAGAATCTGCGGCATATTCTCGTTTTCTTGATATCGCCAACTGAACTAGGGCTACAATTATAGGGGCTAAAACTGCTAGAGCGATTCCGATTATCATTAGGATTGCATTATTATTATTTCTACTGCTTCTACCCCCTGTTATGGAAGACCAGAATAAACTTCGTAAGAATATTTGAGAGATAATTGCAATCATACCGACGAGAACTGCCGTTAGAGTCATAAACCTTATATCGTAATTTGCGATGTGTGAAAGTTCGTGAGCTAAAACACCTTCGAGTTCTTGTTTTGTTAGCTTATCTAATGTCCCTGTCGTTACACAAATTACGGCATGTTGAGGATCTCTGCCTGAAGCAAAGGCATTAATTTGTTGATTATTCATAATGTAAAGTTTCGGCTTTGGCAATCCAGAAGCGAGGCAAAGTCCTTCTACAATATTATGATATTGCTTAAATTCCGTTCCCGACGCTTTTTTTGCGCTTACTGACGCTATTGCTAAATCGGCTGACTTATAGTACCCTCCGACTACATAAACTAATGAAAGAATTGTCCCGAAAATTATTATGAAGAAAAAATAATCACCTCCTAAAACAAAGCCAATCGTGTAGACTAACGTCAAGAGAACCGCAAGAACTATTCCGATTAAAAGATATGAACTAATTTTATTTTTCCGAATTTCCTCATGAAATGATAGTCTTTGCATATTATTATATTACGATTTGAGTATTTATTTGTTACCTATATGTTTTATTATATATATTAGAATATAGTATATTAGAACTCAATCTTTGGAACTACCTTGGCTGCTTCTGGGATTTTCAAATATTCTCTTTTTTTGAATCCGTACATCGTTGCAAACCATTTGCCTGGAACCATATTTGTCATGACGTTGTAGGACATAATTCCGTCGTTATAATACTGTCTAGCATATGCGACCTTGTCTTCTATCGCAGATAATTCTTGTTGTAATTGTAGGAAATTCGTATTTGCTTTTAAGTCAGGATAACCTTCTGCAATTGCGAATATTGATTTAAGTGCCGACTGCATTTGATTCCCTGCCTTCATCTTATCTTCGATTCCTTTCGCAGAAACTAAAGCTTTTCTTGCATTCGTTATCTCTGTAATTATTTTTTTTTCGTGTTTCATATAACCTTTCACTGCAGATAATAAATTTGGTATTAGATCTGAACGTTTTTTAAGCTGGACGTTAATTTGTGCTAGAGAATTATCAATTTGGTGTGTCAACCTTACAAACCTATTGTAATAGAGAATAAATACTCCTGCTACCGTCGCTGATGCAATTGCAATCCAAATTTGTATAGCTACCATTTTTTCTTATATTCGATTAAGTTTATAAATGTTGGTTATTATTTTTATAAATGACTACAATATCAATGAAACGGAGGATGATTTAAATGACTCACAAAATAATAGTGGATAAAAATAAGTGTATTGGATGTGGTGCTTGTGTTGCAGCGTGTTCGGGTTCTTTTGAAATGAAAGATGGGAAGGCGCATGCTGTGAAAGCTGAAGTTGAAAAATTGACGTGCGAACAAAGTGCTATATCGAGCTGTCCGGTTGATGCGATATCTGTTGATTAGATTTACGGATATTTTATTTTTGTAATTCTTAATTAGAAATCTCTCTTTTCATATATTTGGGTTGCATTCTTGTTAAATCATATCCGACCTTATCATGAACTCCTTCTAGAATACTTAGAGATGGATTAGAATTTTCCATATTTTTTAATTTTCTCTTAACCCTAGTGTCTCCCATAACGAAGTCTTGATATACCTCTAAATCTCTAGAATCTGCCCTTACATACCCTTCACTGGTTTTTACTAAAGGACATGAGTAATGCCTTAACTCTTCTAATCTCTTCATGGGTTATATCCCTTTGTATAGTTTATAAATTTGTATATATTTTATTCTATAGATTTAGAACACATATGTTCTATTTTATTTGTTAACCCTGTTTCCGCTACTTTTATAAATAAAAGTTAACTATAGTTAATATGTATTTATTATTACAAGAAATTGAAGTTTGGTATATTATTCCGGCAATTCGGAAAGAGTTAGCGAAGCTGTTGACAAAAAAGTATGAATTGAGTTATGAAAAAGCTGGGATAATTCTAGGGGTTAGTAAAGCTGCTGTTTCACAATATTTGTCAAATAAAAGAGCAAATAAAATCAAATTAAATAGTGAGACTAAAAGAGAAGTTGCCAAATCGGCAAAGATTGTTAATGAAAATCCAAAATTAGCAATGCGCGAGATTCAAAGAATTCTAAAGTTTATGAAAGATAGTAAATGTTCGTGTAATGTCTGCAAACAATATAATAAGGAGGTTCTTGGTTATTGCAATTGCGAGCCGAAATATTAATGGAAATTTATTTGGATAATTCTGCTACAACAAAAGTTGATACTGAAGTTGCTAAAAAGGTTCAGGAAGTTTTTGTTGATAAGTATGGCAATGCTTCTAGTCTGCACTCTGTTGGGAACGAAGCTAAAGAAGAGTTAAAAAAAGCGAGAGAGAGAATTGCTGAATTTATTGGATGTAGTGAATCAGAAATTGTTTTCACTTCGGGTGGAACTGAATCTAATAATTTAGCGCTTAGGGGTTTGGCTAAGGCGAATCTTAATAAAAAACATATTATAACTTCGGTAATTGAACATCCATCTGTATTAGAAACTTGTAGAGATTTAGAAAAGGATGGATATAAAGTTGATTATATTGAAGTTAATTCAGAAGGGATTGTTGATATTAAAAAAATCGAGGAGAAAATTTCCGAGAATACGTTAGTTGTTTCTGTGATGCATGTTAATAACGAAATTGGGACAATTCAACCCGTCAAAGAAATTGGGGAAATTTGTAAAAAAGCTAAAGTTTATTTTCACACCGACGCTGTTCAGGGGTTTACGAAAGTTGATTTAGGTTTAAAGAATGTTGACTTATTTTCTGTTTCTGGACATAAGTTTCACGCGCCTAAGGGAGTCGGTTTTTTATATGTAAAAAATGGAACGAAAATTTCTGCTATTATGACAGGTGGGGGGCAAGAGAATGAACTTCGAAGCGGAACTGAAAATGTGCCTGGGATTGTTGGATTAGCTACGGCTCTAGATGTTGATAATAATGAAAATGTAATCAAAAAAAGTCGGGATAAAATTACAGAAGGCTTATTGAAAATTCCTGGAACGAAAATTAACGGCTCACTAGAAAATCGGGTTTACCACAATATCAACGTTTCCTTTTATGGAATTGAGGGAGAGAGTTTAATGTTAATGTTGAATAAAGATGGTGTCTACGTCTCTACTGGCTCAGCTTGTGCTTCAACAAAGTTGAAAGAAAGTTATGTTTTGAAAGCAATTGGCGTTGATGATTTATACATTCACGGGAGTTTAAGATTAACATTGGGAAATGATGTCGTTGGTAACGAAGATTATATTATTGAGAGTATTAAGAAAAATGTTAATAAGTTAAAAGAGATCAGCCCATTTAAATTTGAAGAAGATAAGGAGGTAGAAAATGAAAAATAAAATTAGTAAAGATATGACTTTTGCTGAGTTGATGAAAGAAAATGAAGGCGCTGCTGAGAAGTTGGCTGACCGTGGTCTGTTCTGTGGAGGATGTCCTATGGCTCAGTTTGAAACAATTGAGAATGGAGCGAAAGCACATGGTGTTGATGTTGATAAATTAATTAAGGAACTCAACTCAGATGAATAATATAAACTATAATGAGAAAGTTTTAGAACATTTCCAAAACCCCCATAACATGGGGAAGATAAATAATCCTGATGCTGAAGCTACTGTTGGAAATCCACGATGTGGGGATGTGATGAAAATCATGTTGAAGATTGATAACGATAAAATTAGTGATATTAAGTTTCAGACGATGGGATGTGCTGCTGCTATTGCTACATCTTCGATGACTACAGATATAGCAAAAGGTAAAACTTTAGAGGAAGCAAAAAAAATTACTAATATTGACGTGGCGAAAGCGTTAGGTGAGTTACCTCCTATAAAAATACATTGTTCAAACTTAGCTGCAGATGCTTTGAGGAAAGCAATTGAAAATTTTGAACAGAAACAATAAGTTTCCCAAGAATAAAAAATTAATGAACTTCTCAAGCTCCCTAACAAGAGAAGTTCATTGAATATGATAAATTAAATAATAAAAATTGAAGAATTACTTTTTCTTCTTTGCTACTTTTTTCTTCGCAACTTTTTTAACTGGCTTCTTAGCAACCTTTTTCTTTACAACTTTCTTGACTGCTTTCTTCTTCTTTCCACCCCGAGCCATTTTAGCTTCGCAAACATTTCCCTGTCCGTCTACATAGTATAGATATCCAGATTTTCGTTTAACGACATTTTTAGCAATTATTTTTCCCATTTTTTAACCTCCTTTTTACCTCTTCGTAAATCTAATGTTTATAGTTTGATTTTCTATTTAAATGTTTCTATTGTCGACGACTATATTTGTCGACGGTAATTTGCTACTTTGGAATGATTTGGGAATCTCTAAAAGAAACTTTCCTTTGCCTGAAATATTTATTTTCCAGTTTTTCACGTCGATAACTTTAGTTGCCTGCATTTTTTCATCAAGCCAAATTGCCTTAAATGGTTTGCAAAAAAAAGAATGAATGGAAAGAATTTTATTTTTATTAAATATAAATAAAAGGGGAGAAGAATGTTTACAAAACATCAATCCCGAAAACTTTTTTGAAGGTGTGTCACAAATCTTTACCTTAATTTTTTTCTTTTTACCGTCGATAGAATATACTATTGTCTTTAGAGCCATTCTATTTCGTCCTTTAGAGAATTTAAATTACAATAGTGATTGTAAACTTGATTTACCGACGCTTCGTGAACTTTATCGTGATGTATAAATCCGCCCCCGAACGATTTCGGAATGTGCATTAGTTCATGGATGATGACTTTGAGTCGTTCGTCTTCTGAGAGTTTGTCGAATTTTTCCGAAATAACTTCAATCAAATAAAATCCTTTTTCACGTCCCATCCCAACTTGCATTGCCTTGCCTAGAGCATGACATCTAGCTATTGTCCGTCGAGCTTTTGATCCGGTGCTTCTGAGAAAAGCCACATGTTCGAGTTGCACATGACTCCAATTTAGTTTGTTTACAATTTCTTCAGCAATCTGTTGGATTTCTGGAGCTTGATGATATTTAATTGCTATTTTATTACCTCTATTGTTTTTATCTTAGAGGTATGCCCTTTTATAATTTTAACTTTTGCTCTTAGTTCTTTTGATAGAAATTTTTCTAGTTCTTTATTTGCTTTGCCTTCTATAGCTGGTTTTTTTAGAAAAACTTTTTGAATTTTGCCGTCGATGTCTTTTTGAATTATCTGTTTACTGGAGTTTGGTTGAACTTTAATTTGAAGTTTCATTCTAGCTTGTCATTATTTCGATGCCGTCCCTGTGATTGAGGGCATGGTCTTTTCCGACGGCTTGCTTTGTTCTGACGTCGATTGCCTTTACAAATTTATCTCCTATGTCTGTGTGTAATGAATATGCAAAGTCTAGAGCTGTTGAGCCGTTTTTTAGTAAGAAGCAATCAGGGAGAATATTGCCTTTTGAATCTGCTAGTTTTGAACCTGCTGGAAAAACTGCGATATAATCTAAAAGCTCGAATATTGCTTTGTCTAAAACATTTTGAACTCCTGTCGACCCAAATTTATCTAGAACGTTTTTTTGAATTAACTCCAACGCAGCTTTCTGCTTTTCGTTAACTTTATCTTCATTGATTTTAAATGATGCTTCACCTTGAATATACTCAATCATTTCTGCTTTTGCTGCTTGTCTTAATGATAGTTCAGAATCCGAAGAACATGGAATTATTTGTATATTTGGAAATGCTGATTTTAATCTTTCTAAATTATCTTGTGCACTTGGTTTGTCTATCTTATTTGCTGCAATTAACATTGGTTTGGTTAAATGTCTTAGTGTTTCTGTAAAATTAGATAGGTCTTTTTCTGACCAAGATGCTGGAACATCTGGATTTAGTTTTAACTTTATTAAAACTGACTTAACATCTCCTTCTGTAACTCGTAGACCTGAGAATTGCTGTGAAACTGCTTTCGCGAAATTTTGTTTTGTTGATTGGATAGTTCTTGACAACTTATCCCAGACCTTCTCAAAAATTGCTCTATACCATTTATTTAATTCATTTTCTAGCATTCTTACATCTGCAACTGGGTCTCCTGCTCCCTCTTTTCCTTCGATATCAGTTGTTCCTGAAATATCTACTATTTGTATAAACATATCTGCCTGTCTTAATGTGTCTAAGAATTTGTTGCCCAAACCTTTGCCTTCTGAGGCTCCCTCTACTAACCCTGCTACGTCCATTAATTCTACTGGTACAAATCGCGTTTCTCCTGTGCAAAACCCTGTTCTTGGATTACATTTTACATTAAGTTCTTTGCAGAGAGCGTCTACTCTAACGTAACCGATTCCGTGATTTGGTTCAATTGTTGCGAAAGGATAAGAGGCTATAAGAACATCCGACAGCGTTGCTGACTTGAAGAATGTCGACTTTCCGCATGATGGTTTTCCTACTAATCCTAATAACATATTATTTATTTTCTCCCAGGACTGTCCTGTGTTCAAATGAGCCCGCTGGGATTTGCCGTCGCTTCATAGAAGCTCGGACACGGAATCGAAGATTCCTAAGAAAATCTTGCAATTTCCTTAACCCCAAGGGTTCAAATCCTATGAGCCCGCTGGGATTTGAACCCAGGACCTCTAGCTTTCTTAGACGAAAGCAATTACGATTCCCGTAGGAACTGTAGCCATATAAGACTAGCGCTCTGACCAGGCTGAGCTACGGGCTCATGAAAGTATTGAAGAAATGATATATAAAAAGATTTGCAAAGATAGAAATGGTGGATTATTTTTTACAAAGAGCAAGGATATGTGCGTTATCATC
>DAOWDJ010000006.1 GCA_030639065.1 archaeon | reverse complement strand
GATGTTGATAAACCTATGAGTGTAATTGCACCTTCTAGAGAATGGATTAAAGAGCATTGTATAGTTGATGATGAATTGATAGATAAATATTTACCTGGACCATATACACTAATTTTGAAAAAGAAAAATACTGATTTTTTGAGTGAAGTTTCATTTAATGATTCGTTGGGAGTAAGAATTCCTGATTGTGAATTTACTAAATTAGTTGAGCAGGCAGGGGTTCCTTTTATTACAACCTCTGTTAATTTTGCTGGAGAACCTTTTGCTGTTAATATTAGCGATATTAATTCTAAAATTTTAGATACAGCTGAAATTGTTATCGGGGTTGGAAAATTGGATGGTAGACCTTCAACATTGATTGTCGATGGAAAGGAAATAAAGCGATGAAGTTAATTGATGTTCATGCACATTTAGAAAGTGAGAGATTTGAGAAAGATTTGGATGAAGTAATTTCTAGGTTTAAGGAGGCAAGTGGGAAGTTTATTATTACTAGTGGAGTCAATCCGTCGACGAATCGTAAATCTTTAGAGATTGCTAAAAAATATTCTGATGTTGTGAAAGTTTCGTTTGGGATTTATCCCATTGACGCTATTATGGAAAAGATTGGGGATTCTGGCGAGGAAGGAATGCTTCGGCATGTTGAGACATTTGATGTGGATGATGAGTTGAGGTGGATTGAAGAGAACAAAGATTTATGTGTTGCAATTGGAGAATGTGGTTTGGATTATAAAGTTGTGGAGGGATATAATGAAGAGCAGAAAAAAGTTTTTTTTAAAGTGATTGAATTAGCGAAGAAAATTGATAAACCATTGATTATCCATTCTAGGAAGGCAGAGTCGGATGCGATTGGTATGATGGAGGAGGCTGGATGCAAGAGGGTTTTGATGCATTGTTTTAATGGAAAGAAATCTTTAATTAAAAGATGTGTTGAATTGGGATGGAGTTTTTCTATTCCTCCTGTAATTACTCGACTTGAACATTTTAAGATGCTTGTTGAAATGGTTCCGCCTGAACAATTATTAACAGAAACTGATGCACCTTATTTGTCTCCGGTTGTGGGGGAAAGGAACGAATCAGCGAATGTTGCTGTTACGATAAAAGAGATTGCTAAGATAAAGGGATTAAGCAAAGGGGAAGTTGTAGAACAGATTTTTGATAATGCTGTTAAGTTATTTAGATTATGAATTGAATTTCAAACCTTTCGCTTTGTCTATTAATCCTTTTCTGTCTTCGGGTATATTTTCTTTTTTTGCTTTTTTGAGGTATTGTATAACCTTATTATGTTTTTGTTTGATAGTTAGTTTTTGATTTGTATGTGGTCCGCCTATACATCCTCCGGTGCAAAATAGGCAGTCGAGAAATTTGATTTTTGGATCTGGGTTTTCAAGAAATTTTATCACATCGTTGATCCCATCAATTATTTTTATTTGTTTATCATCAATTATTTTTTTTATTTGTGCGGTTTTCGCTAAGCCTCCCGATAGTGGATATATTTTTGTGTAGTCGTTGTAAAAGTTGTCGAATTGTGTCCTTTTTCCGATGTTATGTTTTTTTATTTTATATTTATAGAAGAGTTCTTTTAGTTGAGTATAATCTATTATTCCATCAATATACTTACATGATTCTGCCTCTGGTTTTTTAAGATCGCAAGGTGATAAAAAAATAGTTTTGTGTTGTGGGAAATGTTTTTTGTATATTTTAGCCATTGCTACTACGGGGCTGTCTATTTTTGCAATTTTGTTTTTTAATTTTGGGAATCTATTATTTACTGTTGAAACTATTCCTGGGCATGGTGATGAAATGATAAGTCCTTTGGATTTTTTTAAGAGGTTGTGGTAATCTCTATTGATCATTTTTGCTCCAAAAGTTAATTCGACAACTTTGTCGAAGCCAAGTTTTTTTAGTTGCAATACAATTGAGGGATATGAAAAATCTGTTACAAATGATGGTGCGACAAGTGCCACGCATTTTTCTTTTTTGAGAAGCTCTTCTATTTTTGGAATGTTATTTTTATTATTTATTTTTCTTTCCATAGAGTTTTTTTATTAAGAAGTTCTTTGAGTTGTGGCCATTTTTCTTCGAGAGTTGGTTCTTTTGATTGGTAGATTATGCCGAGTGGGATTTTTCCCGATTTTGAATTGTAGTCGAATTCATCAGCTAGTTTTTCTGCATTTTGTTTGTTTGTATTATCTTTTATTTTATACATTTGTTTATCTTTGTTATTGGCGTCGAGGTTAAAGATTAGACAGTCTTGAATTACTTCTACAAATGAAAAGCCCTTATGTGCAATTGCTTTTGTAAATATTTCAACCATGTGCGGGATGTCTCTTGCATTTGTTCTAGCTATAAAGGTTGCATTTGATGCGAGAGCTAATTTAATTGGATTCATTGGTTTGTCAAATACTCCAAGAGATTGTGATTTTGATGTATATCCTTGCTGAGATGTTGGTGTTGGTTGTCCGGTTGTTAGCGAGAAGGATTGGTTGTCGTGGAGGATTAGTGTCATATCTGCGTTATATTTGAATGCGTGGATG
Organism: archaeon; assembly: GCA_030639065.1. Lineage (GTDB taxonomy): Archaea > Nanobdellota > Nanobdellia > Pacearchaeales > GW2011-AR1 > JAGVXH01. The sequence continues at coordinate 33,363 of DAOWDJ010000006.1, read as the reverse complement.
AAGTGTGAGATTCCTTCTGCATAAACCGCTCCGTCGCCAGCGAATGTTAAAACTTTTAAGTTTGGGTTTCCGAGTTTCATTCCGATTGCGGTTGGCAATGCACGCCCATGAAGACAATAAATTCCCGATAGGTTTAGGTAATCAAATATTTTTGCGTGACATCCTATGTCTGTTGTGATTGCGAAATCTGTTTGTTTTTGTTCTCCTGATTCAATTAGTTTTGTTAGAGTTTGTTTTATGGATTCTAATATCATAAAATTTGGACAGCCGGGACACCATGTGTTTTCTGATTGTGTTGTTAGATTTGGTTTCATAATATCTTCTCAATTGAATTTTTTAGTTCGTCTGAATGAAAAGGTCTCCCGTTGTATTTTAAGAGTCGGTTTTCTATTTTGATTCCTGTTTTTTCTCGGAGTAATCGACCAAGTTGTCCAGTAACATTACATTCAACAAGAATTATTTTATCAGCTTTTTCCATCTCTTCTTTGATTTGATTTGATAATGGCTTCATGTAAAGGATTTGGAGAAATTTAGCGTCGAGGTCTTTAATTGCATCTTTAATTGCACCAGAGGTTGAGCCCCATCCTATAATTAAAGTTTTTGAATCTTTATTGCCGTGAATTTTTATCATTTCAAATTTTTTCTCAATAAATTTTTTCGAAGTTCCATATTTTGCCAATCGTTTCTCTACATTTTTTTTAGTTAGGGTATATGATTCGGTGGAATTTCCAAATTTGTCAATTTCGTATGATGAGTTTTTTACCAAATTTTTGCCCGGGATTTTTCTTATGATTTTAGATTTTGGAGTTTTAGAGGATGTTTCAATAGAGGAGAATTCAGATTCTGCTAGATGTTTATCACCGAGGATTACAGACAGTGTTCTAAATTTTTCTGCTAGAAATAATGCTTCAGATGTTTTTTCAATTGCTTCAACTGAATTGCCCGGTGCTATAACAATTCTTGGGAATTCTCCATGTCCTGCTCGGAGTGCAATATCTAAATCTGATTGTGCGGTATAAGTTGGAACTCCCGTCCCTGGTCCTGGTCGTGAAGCGAGATAAACTGTTAGTGGAATTTCGGAAATGCCTTGGAGAGAAAGTGCTTCTCCCATTAAGTCGAATCCTCCGCCAGATGTTCCTGTCATTGTTTTTGTTCCTGCAAAGGATGCACCAAGCGCCATGTTTGCTGCTGCTATTTCGTTTTCTGCTTGGAATACCATTAGTTTATCTTTAACTTGATTTTCTGCAAGTTCGTTCATTACGTTTGTAGCTGGGGTCATGGGATATGCTATGTATAAATCAAGTCCAGAATTTTTTGCACCGATTGCAATTGCTTGACTTCCAGACAGAGTTGATGGATTATTATCGAGTTTTTTCAGTTGATGAATTCTTTTTTGTGATTTAAATCCTTTTTTAGTTGAGGTAAGTGCATCTTCATATTTTTTAAATTGTGATTTGATTTCCTGTTCTAGTTCTTTTAATGGGATACCGAGAATTTTTATTAAAGCTCCAGCGAGGGTGACATTTAAGTTTTGTTTTTCGTCCTTAAATTGTTCTGCTGTGATTATAATTCCATTTTTCTTTAAAGCTTGTTTGTGGACTTTTATTGTCCATTCATCTAGAGCAACTAAGATATCGGCTCTGGCTTCGTGGCTTTCTATTTGTGTGTCTGAAATTGAGAGGGTGTTGAAATTATGTCCACCTCGTATTAGAGATTGATAGTCGCGATAGTTAAATGTAAAGTAGCCGTATTTGTTTAGGGTATTTGCTACGATTTCAGAAACCTTATTTATGCCCTGACCTGCTTTGCCACCTATAATAATATTCAACCTCATGATGAATTATGGGAGGGAAGTTATATAAAGTTTTGTTTGTGATTTATTTTATGAAGGGAGTGATTGATAGTTTTAATATTGTAAAAGATTTGCCAATGGCTAGATGGAAAGTTGTAACTAGACATGAAGATTTGAAGATGTTTGAATTTCCATATTTTCTGAAGGCAGATGTTAGTGGACATAAAACTGATTTAGGAGCGGTTATCCGGTGTGATAATTTAGATGATGCTGAAAAGAAATTAAGAGAGCTACATAAGAAATTTCCTAAAAATAAGATTATTGCACAGGAGACTTTTGAGGGCGTTGAGATGATTGTAGGGATTAAAAGTGATGAAGTTTTTGGAAAATTGTTAGTTGTTGGGTTTGGTGGGATTTTTGCTGAAGTGAAAAAGGATGTGACTTTTAGATCGTTGCCTGTTAGCGAAGCCGAGATTAAAGGGATGATATTAGATTTGGAAGGTAAAGATGTTTTTAGGGTTCGAGGGAAAAGTTATGATTTGGGAAAATTTGTTATATTGATTGAAGAGGTTGTACGCTTAGGAGCGAGACTTGATATTAAAGAATTAGATTTGAATCCAGTAATTGTTGGGGAAAAAAGGAGTTTGGTTATTGATGCTCGGGTTGAATTGGAATAGTTATATTTTATTGCAATAGTGTTTAAATAGGTATTTTTTTTGAGATTGTTATGGGGTCATATTTTCACGCTGTTGCACATTGTTCAAAACGTCTTTGTGATTATTTTCATGATAAGAGGATAGAAGTCAGTCCTATCGCTAAAGACTATATTGAGAATGTGGAGATTTATTTTAGTAATGAGGTTAAGGTATTAAAGAAGATTAGATCTGGCGAGATTAATTTTGAGAATGTTCCAAAGACAGAGGGTCTTGCAAAATTACTAATAGATGTAAATGAAAAGGGAGATTTAGATGAATCGCAGGTAGGATTTATCATGGATAGATATTCTCATATAGTAAAAAATCTTCATGGTTTAAGAGGAGATAAAGGGATCAAAGGAGATGGAAAAATTTATACACCCGAAGAGGATTTTAAAAAAACATATGAATTTATGAGAAGGGCTAAGGATTTTTTTGAGACAGAATTTAAAAAAGAAGTGGGATGCTTAGATAAAGACGAATAATATTTCTAACTAATTATTCTTCTAACTGTCGTGCCATAGAAGACATTCGGACACAAAAATCAGAGATTTTCTAGGAAAAAGTTACTTCGTAATTTTCCCTAAAGTATCACACATTTCTTTTGGGTCCACGAAATTAATTATTCCGAATCTTGCCATAAATTTTTTTGCTTCTCTAACTTGAGACCCCCCTAAGAAGCAAGCAAATACGGGTTTTTTCATTTCCATTAGAGCTTTAGCAGTTAGTAGTCCTTCTGTCATTTTCTGTGGTGTTAAAAGTATAATTGAAAAATCGAAATTTTCTTTTTCTATTAGTGAAATAGTTTTTTTGTAGTCTTCTGCTAGAGCATTACCAACTAAATCTATTGGATTATTGTGGCTCCAATTTTCTGGTAAGAATGTATTTAATTTTGCAATTAGAGATTTTGATAATGAAGGAATCTTAATATTATTTGATTCACATGCGTCGGTTGCTAGGACTCCTAATCCCCCAGCATTTGTTATTATTGCAGCCTTGTTTCCTAGTTTAGGGAATTTCTCTAAGATTTTTGCTACAGCGAGTAATTGTTTAATTGAGTTCACCTGGATTGTTTCTGCTTGTTTTAAAATTCCATCGTAAACTCTGGCTTCGGAAGCTAGGGCTGCAGTGTGAGATTGTGCCGCTTTCTGTCCAGTCTGAGATTTTCCAGATTTTAAAACTACTATAGGTTTTCTACACTTTTTACAGGTTTCAATAAATTGTCTTCCACGTCCTTTTTTTAGTGATTCAAGATAGATTGTAATTACCTTCGTATTTTTATCTCTGGAATAATATTCTATAAAGTCGGAGAAATCTAGCTGTGCAGAATTGCCGATTGAAACAAAGCCAGATAATTTTGTTGCTGTGTCTAGAATGGCTGAACCTATTGCCCCAGATTGTGAAATAAATGCTATATTTCCCGGCTTTGGTATACCTTCAAAATAGGTTGTGTTGAGTTTTTGTGACGGGTCGATAAAACCATAGGAATTTGGTCCGAGTAGTTTTATATCTGCTTCATCTGCAATTTTAATTATTCGGTGGCTAAGTTCTGTTTCTCCGATTTCTGAAAATCCAGCTGAGAGAACAATAGCAGATTTTACTTTTAATTTTTGTGCATCTCTTAAGGCTAGTGGTACAAATTTTGCTGGGATAGCTATTACTACACAATCTATTTGATAGGGTATTTCGAACATATCTTTGTATGAGTGGTTTTCAAGAATTTTTTCTGCTTTTGGATTTACTGGAAATACTTTTTTATCTGAATGTAAAAGATTTTTAAAAACTACGTGTCCAACTTTTTTATCATCTCTGGATGCACCTATGACTGCGAAAGTTTTTGCATTGAAAAATATATCTACGTCACCCATTGGTTGATAACTTTTTTAGAATATATAAAACGTTGTATTAATTGCTACATTAATCCTTCTTCATTAATTCCTGCATCGTCGTTTTCGGTTTCAGATGGTTCTGTTTTTAATGCAGTTTGTTCTGGCCGTTCAGAAATCAAGTCTGCATTGTCAATAGAATTAATCATTGTCTTAAATTCTTCAAATTTGTCGGCAGGAATTCTTAATCCTTTTTTTGTAGGTCCAGTGTAGGCTTCACTCTGGGTGAACTCTCTGATATCTATTCCTGTTTTCCCATTGTATTCTTTAATTCCTATAACTATTTCTGTTATAGTTCCCTGGTATTCCCCTTTCTGAATTTTTCCGATTTCTTTTTCCATGGGTCAAATTAACTATTATCGTTTATAAGGATTTGGGTAATTTAAAATAAAAAAAGAAATTTTGGAAAAGTTTCATGTTTTTATTTGTTTAATTACAGAGATAAAAAATAAAAAGAGGGAAGCTAAAAAACCGAAGCTGTTTAACTTCCCAATACTTAACCGAAGCCAAGCATATTCAACCGAAGTTGAACAAATAATAGTGGTATTTGAAGGTTATAAAGTTTTTGGATTCATGTTCTAGGGGTTACAAAAGTGATTATTTATAATATATATAATAGAGAATACATTTTATTATAAATTGAGATTATGTTTGTTTTTTATTATGGGAAACTTAGAAGGAATCGTAAATGTTTTGGTTGAAAGATCGAAAGAATTTGAGCGGAAGAATTCTATTGATATGTCAATGTTTCCTGCAGATCAAATTTCAGAGATTTATCTTAAGGCTGGTGAGGAAACATTTCTCAGGGGAGATTTTAAATCGGCTGCTCATTATTTATTTTTTGGACAAAACTGGGATAAGATTCTTGAGTTTGGAGTTTCTTATTTTCATGGTGATTCTAATGAGGAGAAGGAAGTGGGGAAGGATTTTTTGAGGATATTAACAGCTCATGATAAATTGCCTAAGCATATAGCTATTGAGCTTGCAGAGGATATGATCTCTGAAGAACATTCTGACTATTGGGGGGCTGCCAGAGCTTTAAATGCAGGTGGGGCAGTAATTAGAGCAGAGGAGATGGCATACCAACTATTGAATGAAGGCATGAGCGAAGAGGGGACTTTATTTTTAGCTGTTGCTGGGAAGAAGTTATCTGACGAAGATAGGGAGAAATATTCTGGAATTGCATTGGATAAAGGAAGATTTGAAGATGCTTTTAACTTTTATGAAGGTCAAGATTTAATGATGCCAATGGATAAGGCAAAGAGTATCATAAATGGAAGAAAAAATGATTGGTTATTTGATAAAGTGGTAAAATATATGGATGATACAAAACATTCTTTTGTTCCTCGAGATTTTAGAGAGTTTGGAGATGAATTTTTTGAGCAGGGGGAGTATTACAAAGCTTTAGGTTTATATAAAAGAGCTGGTAAAATGATTCGTGCAAAGGAATATAGAGCAAAGGGGGGGCAAATATTATCTGAATCGACAAAGATTGAAAGCGCAAGAGATTCATATTCTCCTGGGAGTATAATGTCATCAGTTAAAATAGCATTCGATTATTTATCACAGCATAGTGTAAAAGAAGCAAAAAAGAGAATAGCGCAATATGCGAATAATTTACTTGAAGAAAAAGATTTTGCGAAAGTTGGATCCAATGTCTCACAATTTGGAAAGCTTTACGAGATGATAAAAACCCGAATCCCAGCTGATAAGGCTTTGAGGGCGGCTAGTATAGCAGAGGAAAAAGAGGGATATGATGAAGCTGCTAATTATTATGTTTTCGCGGGGATGAAGGATGATGCGAAAAGAATGGGAAATATGGCTCTACGAAGTGATAATAGCTGGCAAAGAAAATATGGTGCAAGAGAGTGTTTTAAGGTGGCAGGCGACAAAGAAGGGATTGCACTTGTGGGTTTTTTAGATAAAAATACTAGAGATTATTAGTTTAAAATGATAGTATCTTTTTGAGGGTTTGATTCTAGATAAACGCTCACACCCAGAATCTACTCAAACTTCACTTTAAAATTTTGCATGATATATTTTTTGTGCAAAATTCGAGCAAAGATTTTCGCCGGGGTATTACCCCGCTTCGATTGAACGCTCACACCCGGAATCGAACCGGGGTACCCCGAAGGGTCCGCCTTAGCAGAGCGGTGCAATACCATTATGCGATGTGAGCTTGAATTTTGTAAAACAATAAGTCTTTTAAAGGTTTTTAGTGTCTGTTTTTAGTAGGTCAGGTCGGCGAGCTAGCCCCTCGCTATTCGCAAATGGGCTTTATGGCGGACTGCAAGGCAAGGCGTGAGATGAAGCTGTCGATGTTATTGATTTGACGTTGAGGTTTTGTCCTTTTTGATCTTGCCTTGATGAATCGAGTCAGGTCGGGAACGAAGCAGCTCTAAGTTAAGGTTTGGATGCTTAAAGGGTCGCAGAACTGAGGATTATTGGTAACCTCCCGGTTGTGGATTTGAGCAACTTGTTGGACCTACACTAATTTTATAAACTATTGAGTTGTTAAAATGTCATGGTGATGAATAAGCGGGGGCAACTTTTTTTATTGGCGGCTGTTATAATTTCTATGGTAGTGCTTAGTTTAGGGGTTACTATAAATAGAGCTATTGTAACTAGTGAGCCTGAGGAGTTTTACGAATTTAGTTATGAGGTGAAGAGGGAGTCGAGTGCAGCATTGGATTATGAAATTTATACCGTTGAGGATGATGAGGGTGGTAGTGAGATTGATTTGGAGGAGTTTATTATAACACTTACTGAAAATGTTAGAAATAAAGAGCCGGATGCTAACTTTGTTATTATATATGGGAGTACTACTACTGGGATTACAATAACAGGTGAATGGGATGATGATGTTTCTACGAGTACTATATCTTATGGAGGATCTTTCGTTGCTCTTGAGGATGACGAGATTGATACGACAATTTTAAGTGTTGAGGATTTGATTGGAGTTAGTGAGATTGTTGTTGAGATTGGGGGTGAAAGCCTTAGTTTTTCTATTACGGAATATTATCAAATTATTTTTATAATACAAAAGGATGTGGAAGATGAGGTCTATATTGCGGTTGGATAGGAAGAGGGCGCTGAGTAATGTTATTGGTTATGTTTTGTTAATTTCAATTACTCTTTCTTTATCAGTTCTGGTCTTTGGATGGTTGCGTTTTTATGTTAGCGAGTCTAGCGTCGAGGAATGTTCGGATAATGTTAATATTATTATAAAAAACTACGAGTGTTTTAGTGGGGTAGGTGGCAATTTAACAGTGACTTTGAAGAATAAAGGTTTGTTCACAGTAGATGGATATATGTTGCGAGTTCATGATAGAGAGGATGCAGATTTTGGGTTTTATACTTTTGATGATGTAGGAATAGAGATTAAACCTGGGGATGAATATGAAGCAATTTATTATTTTGACGATTATGATTTTGATGGCAAGACATTAGATGTTATTACATTAGTTGAAGTTCAGCCATTTATGATGGAAAAAAGTCAGATAAGCTGTAAGGCTTATGTCTCTCAAAAGGTAACATGCGGATAATTATGTTTATAAATTGGAAGAATCTATAATAATATGAAAAAGAGTATTAAAAATGAGCGTGGACTTTCTCCTGTGATTGCTAGTGTTTTAATGATTTTGTTGGTTTTGGTTTTAGCGACTATGATTTTTTTATGGGCTAGGGGTTTTGTTAGTGAGCATGTCGAGAAATTTGGAATTTCTATTGAAGAGTCTTGCTCATCAATTAATTTTGAGGCTAGTGTATATGAGGATGAAGAAGTGGAAATTATTAATAGGGGGAATGTTGATATTCGTCATTTAGAGATTAAGTTGTTCGATTCTGTTGGTAATTCAGAGATAAGGAAATTTGATATTCAGGTTGATGCAGGAGGAAGTGTTACCGGATATATCAATTTTGAAATGACAGATGGTTCGGTACCGGATAAAATAATCGTTTATCCTGCGTTAATTGGCAAAGTTAAAGGTAAAAGTATAAATAAAGTTTTCACTTGTATGGATGCAGGAGTTACGCTTTGATTGAAAGTACTTTTGGAAAAGTTTATGGCAATATTTAGAAAATATTGAAAGAAACTTTAGGAAAGTATCATACAAATTTTTTACAATAAAAAATTTGAAAGAAAGTTCAGAGAACTATCATGGCAATATTTAGAAAATATTGAAAGGGGGGTAAAATGAATAATAAAAAAGTAAATTTGGGGAAAAAGGGTATAAGTGCTATAGTTGCTACGGTTTTAATAATTTTAATTACCGTCGCTGCCGTTACAATTGTTTGGGTCGCTATTATTCCTATGGTTGGTGACCAACTTGAATCTGGAACGATTTGTTTGGATGCAGTAACCCAACTTCAGTTGGCTGACGAGGGGTATAATTGTGTTGGTGCAAATGGAGACAATGTTTCTTTTCAGATAAAACGTGGATCTAAGTCTTTTGATTTGATAGATGTTCAGATTTTAATTTCTGTTGCTGGAAGCACAGAGTCGTTTAATCTGGTTGATGCGACAACGCTTTATCCAGATCCTATGACTGTAGATAAGTTACCTAATGCTAACGAAAAGCGAGTCTTTATATTGGACACTAGTTCCGTGGTTGATGGTGCAGATATAGATGGAATTACTATCGCTCCTATTGTTGTTGTAGGCAATACAGAGAAAACCTGTGAATCTTCTTCAAGCATGGTTCTTAAGGAATGTTAATTAATTATTTTTAAATTGGGTCTTGTGACCCTTCTATATTTTCTTCGGAAAGTATATAAACATAATCTCTATTTTATAGTTATGAGGATGATTAGGAAAAAGGGGCAGATTTGGGTTGAGACTGTAATTTATACCTTGATTGGTTTGGCTATTATTGGTTTGGTTTTAGCAGCTGCTTTACCTAAGATAAATGAAAAAAAAGATGAAGCGATGATTGAGCAGTCTATTGAAGCTTTAGGTAATATTGATAATAAGGTTTATGAGGTTTTAAGGGCAGCAGGAAATAGGCGTATTATAGATTTAGATATTAGGAAAGGGGCATTAGTTATTGACGTGGAAGAAGACACCGTTTTGTGGATTTTGGATTCGAGTTTCATGTATAGTGAAGAAGATATGTCGATTTCGGTAGGGAGAATAAATGTAACTACAACGAAAGGAAAACCTTGGATGATTAAGTTAGAGTTAAAATATGACTTGGATATCAGATATAATAATGAAACTTCTGGAATAAAACAGTTAGATGTTGCTCCGACTCCATATAAATTAGCAGTTGAAAATACGGGGAGAAATGCGGATGGTAATATTGTGATTGATTTTAGTGGTATTTAATAGTAGTGGAAAAGGAAGTCAAAGAAATAGTTTTATATAACCTAGTTATGTTGGAGAGAGATGGGTGATATAAATATAAATTCTAATCCGAAAGCCCCAATGATTCCTAAGTTTGATGATAAGATAAAGATAGATGTTAGATATATGGTTATTGTTCCATATGTTTCTATCCATATTTATTATGATGAAAAATCTGGTGAAGTTATTTATGATATTGAAGAGCCGATACTTTCTGAAGAGGAAAAAGGAAATTTGGCTAAAATTGAGCAGACAATTAGGGAAGTTGTAAATGTGAAAATGGTTGGTATAAAAAATACTAAAGAAAATTTATTGGATTATATCGATAAAACAGCTAAGCTGATTATTTCGGAATTAGGTTTGACTATTGAAAAAGAGAGTTATAAAAAAATGTTTTATTATTTATACAGAAATTTTGTTGGGCTAAATGAGATAGAAGCAATGATGAAGGATTATTTTATTGAGGATATCGAGTGTAATGGAATGGGGGAATATATCTATATTGTGCATCGGGTTTTTCGAAACATTAAAACAACTGTAAAGTTTAATGATATGAATAAGTTATCTAGTTTCGTTGAAAAACTTGCACAAAAAACAGGGCGTTATATTTCTTATGCTTCTCCAATTCTGGATGGAGGTTTGCCTGATGGGTCTATGGTTAATGCAACATATACTCAGGATATTAGTTCGAAAGGACCTACGTTTACTATTCGTAAGTTTACTAAAACACCTTGGACTCCAACACAATTAATCGGTTTCCATACGCTGAGTCCTGAGATGTTAGCTTATTTTTGGATTTTGTTGCAGTATCAATCTAATATTATGATTGTTGGTGGGACGGCTTCTGGTAAGACAACTTTATTGAATGCTATGGCATTTTTCATTCCTCAAGAGAATAGGGTTGTTTCGATTGAGGATACTAGGGAATTAAATTTACCTAGGGAAAATTGGTTACCGTCGGTTGTTCGAACTGGAATTTCTAGTGAGGGTGCCGGAGAGATTAATATGGATTCTTTACTTAAAAGTTCATTTAGACAGAACCCAGATTATGTGATTGTTGGAGAGGTTAGGGGTAAAGAAGCATCTGTTTTATTTCAGGGTATGGCTTCGGGGCATGCTTCGATTTCAACAATGCATGGTGACTCTGTTGACTCAATTGTTCGTAGGCTAGAAACACCACCAATTAGTTTGAGTCCGATGTTAGTTAATGGATTGGATGCAATGATGATTATGACTCATGCTATTGTGAATGGCAAGGAGACGCGAAAACTACGGGAGATTGTCGAAGTTATAAGTGTTGAAGCGGATGGGACGACTTTGACAAATACTCCATTTAAATGGAATCCCGCAGATGATAAATTCTATCACGCGAAGAATAGTAAGATTTTTGATAAGATTGCTGAAAAAGTAGGTATTTCGAAAGACAATATAGAAAAAGAATTTGAAATTCGAGCAAGACTATTATATGCGTTATTTCAAAATAAAGTTTTGAGTTATGAGGATGTTCAGAGGGTCATAAATGACTATTCAAAAAATCCTGCTGGGATTTTAAAGAAGTATGGAGTAACGAGATAAAATTAAGAGTGCATAATCTAGAATTGGGAATAAAAAATTGTGGACCTAAGTGTTGATAACATTAATAAAGATATTTTCTTTTATTATCTAAAGATGGTAGATAGAATTTTGAAACAAAAGGTATTTGTATTATGCAATGACAACCCAGTAGGTAATCTGGTGATTGAAGTCCTTGCGAGAAAAAAATCGGAGATTTTTGTCTATGGTATATAAAATTTTGAAACAAAAGCTATTTGTATTATGCAATGACAAAGTCCTTGCGAGAAAAAAATCGGAGATTTTTGTCTATGGTAGATATTGAACTTGTTGGACAGTTGGTGGATTCTATGAGTGATGCAGTATTGCAATTGGAAAAAGTTGTTGCAAACAAAGAAACAGATAAAATTAATAAATTGAGGACTTTCATTTTTGATTTACATAATCAAATTGGCAAAGATATTGGGGAACAAAATGTTTGAAGTAATATGCGAGATATTTCATAGAAACATTTGTCCATCTTGGAGGCTGGAAAATGTTTGAAGTAACGCATGACACGTTTCATGGAAACATTTATTCTATCTGGAGGTCGAAAAATGTTTGAAGATCTGAAAAAAAATCTTGAGCAAGAAAAAAAAATTCTTGTTAATATGAGATCGGTTCAATTAGCGATGCAGGGTGATATGCGTAATCAAAGATTTTACTATTCGAATTTAAAAGCTTTAGAAAAACAATTGATGTTATTGAATGATAGTGTACCTAAATTATTAGAAATGAAGCCGTCGACTGTTGGGACTAACAAGGTTGTGGATAGTGTGTCTTCTAAAAAATTACCCGTATTGAAAAAGATGCCAATTAGTGCAGATAAGAAGAAAGTGAATTCTCCTAGTAAAACTACAGGTTCGGAAAAATTACCTAATCAGACTACTAATAAAGCTGTGAAGTCAACAGCTAGAGTGAATTATGTTTCACCCAATACAAAAGAAAAAAGTTATGTTACAGTTAACGAGGAAGATAAAAAAGAGTTTTTAAAAAAATTAAAATTGTCCAAAGAGGCTATTGGTAAGATTAATAAAATAAAAAAGAAAACTCCTGATGCAACTAGTATTAAGCCGAATTCTTTTGTAAGATTGTCTAACAAATTTTTTAGGAAATATTCTGATAAGTTAGTGCCTCAGTTTGGTAATTTGGCAAAAGAATTAAAGAAAGCAAATATCCGATTTTTGTTATCTAGCTATCTATCTATGGCAATTGCTTCTATGGTAGTTGCTTTTATTTTTGGACTTTTAATTTTTTTAGTATTATTGGCTTTTAGTCTAAATAATTGGGTGTATTTTGTTTTACCCTTAGGTCTTTCTGGTTTGGTTATGGCTTTTTTTTATTTGTATCCTTCTAGCGAATCCAAGTCTGTTCAGAAGAGAATTTCTCAAGAGTTACCTTTCGCAACAATTTACATGGCTGCGATTGCAGGTTCTAATATTGAACCTACAAAAATTTTCAAGATTATCGCAGCGTCTAATGAGTACCCAAATGTTGGTAAAGAAATTCGGAAAATAATTGCACAGGTTGATATCTATGGTTATGATTTAGTGACTTCTCTGAAGAATGTAGCAGTACGAATTTCAAATAGAAAATTGGCAGAATTATTTTCAGGATTGGCTACAAATATTTCAAGTGGTGGCGAATTAAAAAGTTATCTTGAAAAGAAGGCGGAAAATTTTCTAGTAGATTATAGATTAGAACGACAGCAGTATATAGATTTGGCAGGCACTTTCATGGATGTTTATATTTCTATTTTAATTGCAGCGCCTCTAGTTCTAATGATGATGTTTATAGTTATGAATGTTGCAGGTCTGGGAATGGGGGGGTTAACTATTACGACGCTATTAGCTTTGAGTATTGTTGGAATAGCTATTGTGAATATTATCTTTATTGTAGTCTTAAATATGAAACAACCGAAAGTGTAGGGTCGAGATCTGAGACCTGAGAGCTAAGTACTGAAGGGGAGCTGAGACTGAGAGATAATTATATAAATAAAGAATGTGTTTTCCATGAATGAGAGGATTGATGGATAAAAAGGGTGCGGCACATCTTGAAATGATAATTGCATTTGTATTTTTTACTGGATTTGTATTTTTTCTTTTTAGTACTTTGAAACCTACTGATTCGTCAACCTTATCTAGTTCGGTGCTTACGGGGCTTCATGATTCTTTTGAAAAGAGAACTTATACTAATTTGTCTAATATGTTTTTGAAAGTTGATAGTTCTGGGGGTGCGGATTGTTTTTCTATAAAGATATTGGAAGAAATTTTTAGTTATAGGATAATTGAAGGCAAAAGTCATGTAACGAAACTAGGAGGGGATGATATTGATTGTGGACTTATGCAAACTGGGTCGGGTGGTTGGAAATTGAATATAGACCATGAGGGCGAGACTGCTTTTAGGATTGCATTTTCTCCCGAGTTTAGTGATGAAGATATTGATGATGAAGGTTGTGAAGATATTGAGAGGGAGAATTGTGAATTAGGAAGTGTTATTGAGAGACAAGTTGTTTCTTATAGTGCTTTGGAAGAGATGAGTGGAGAGTATTATAGCAATTATGATAGTTTAAAAAATGAATTAAAAATTCCTCCGATTTTTGATTTTGCGATTGTAACTGAAACTTCACCTGAAGTTAATATGGAGCCAGAGCTAGGTATTCCGAGTTCAGTGGATATTATGGTTGAAAGTTATGTATTTGGAGTTTTGAAAAATGATGGAACTTTTATTAATGAGAGATTTAGTTTCAAAATTTGGTAGATTTCTTTCTTTTGAAAAAAGAAATTTCTCTTCCACCCAAATGGTGTACCTCTGCTGAGGCAAAGTAGAAAACCATATTCTGAATGTTTCACATTCAACTTCGTGCTCGTCTGGCGCTACGCAAAATTTCGCTTTATCGTGCTGTCCTTTCCCTTCGGGCTGGACAACCTACACGAGCTCGTTTCGGACTTCTCCTATCCTCCTTTGTTATACATCCTCTTAATTAGCGATAATTCTAAAATCAAATTCGCGAGCTTGGAGGTAACTTCTAGGAAGTTTTGAATTACGTAAGGTTTATTAGTTTGTGTTTTGTTTTTATTTTATGCCATTTGATGTGATTATTGGGAGGAATGATAGCGATAAGAAAACGTTTGGGAATAGAGGATTGGCTTTTATTGGGAAGAGTTTTGTGACAATGGGAAATTATACTTCTTTATCTAATCCGATTTATATGGATGTTGCTAGGAGTCATGTTGTTTTGATATCTGGAAAGAGGGGGAGCGGAAAAAGTTATACAATGGGAACTATGGCGGAAGCGTTGTCCGATTTGGGACTTGAAGAGTCGGGGAATATAGCGTCGGTAATTTTTGATACGATGGGAATTTATTGGACTATGAAATATAAAAATGTTAAAGATGAAGACTTATTGGATGAATGGGAACTAAAAGCAAAAAATGTTCCGATGAAAGTTTTTGCTCCGTTTGGTTATTATCAAGAGTATAAGGATAAGGGGATAGATATTGATGCGGAATTTGCGATTAAGATTTCGGAGTTGGAGCCGTCGGATTGGGTTACACTTTTTGAGTTGAAATTTACTGATCCGATAGCGGTTATAATGGAGTCTGTGATTAGTGAGTTGAGGGAGACTAAGAATGGTTTTAGTTTCGATGATATTTATAGTTTAATTAATCGTGTTGAAAATGTTGAACAAGAAGTTAAAAATTCTGCTACGGCTTTATTTGATGCGGCTAGAACGTGGAAAGTTTTTGATGAGGAAAAAGGAACCTTGGTTCGTGAGTTGATTTCTGCCGGTCAGACTACCGTGATTGATTTATCTATGTATGCTTCACTTGGAGCTTTTAATGTCAGGGCTTTAATTATTGGGTTAGTTTCGAAAAAGATTTTTAATGAGAGAATGGCGTCGAGGAAAGACGAAGAAATTCAGGCTGTGCAACATGGAGCGGATTATGCGAGATATCGAGTTAAGAGGGAAATGCCGTTGGTCTGGATATTTATAGATGAGGCTCACGAATTTTTGCCTCATGAATCTGTTGGGAAAACTCCATCTACAGATGCATTGGTGCAGTTACTGAGAGAGGGGCGACAGCCAGGTGTTTCAATGGTTATGGCAACTCAACAGCCTGGGAAAATTCATACGGATGCTATGACTCAGTCAGATATAGTTATTTTACACAGGGTTACGGCAAAGCTAGATGTCGATGCCTTAAATGACATTACTCAAAGTTATATGCATTCAAGTATTTCTTCGAAGTTGAATGGATTACCTCGACTAAAAGGTTCGGCAATTATTTTAGATGATAATTCAGAAAGAATTTATCCAATGAGAGTTAGACCGAGATTTACCTGGCATGGCGGAGAGGCACCAACTGCGATTAGGAAGGTTGACGAAGGGTTATAAGACAAGATTTATATATTATATTTATTTATATCTTGTATGAGATTGAAGGTGAATGTTTTTTTAGGAGTTATGTTAATATTGATGTTTTCTAATTTTTGCGTTGCTAATAATTCACATCCTGCAAGTGAGTTTTGGATTGAAGTGGATGAATTAGAGTTAAACCTACAAGACGCTTTCGATGGGGGATTGTTAATAGGAAGTCGTGCATATGTGGCTTCAAGCTTTGCTATAAATCTTGGGCATTCCGTTGAAGATATTTGGATTTCTACAGGGAGTGGAGAAATGACTTTGTTGTATGCCTTGGTGAATGAAATAAGCATTATTGGAAGTAGCTTGACATATTCTGAAGTTACTCCTATTGGAGGTCATTTGGCTACGGATGTAATATTCAGTTCTGGGGAGAATCTGCAGGAGATTATTAATTCAGGGTCTATTAGTGGTGTTTTTTGTTATCCTCATGATTATTTCTTATGTTATGATAATGATGAATATTGGTATAATTCTTGTGAGGAAAGAGAAGAAATAAAGAAGGATTGTTATATTCCTTGCACTGCTTGGAGTGGTTATTATGAATATAAAGATTGTTGGTTTAGAAGATATAGAATATGTTATACTACCGGATGTTCTGAGGATTCTTGTTATAGTACATCTTACTATCAATATACAGCTGGGGAAGTTTGTGTGAATGGGGGGATATGTGTTGGTGGTTATTGTGCTTCTACCGGTTGTGTTTTTGATTTTGAATGTGACGATGGCTATTGTGTCGGATTTGAATGTCAAAGCGATGATGACACTGTTGTTTGTACAGAATTACATAATACAGGATTCATGAGTGATGAGATATATGCCCGTGATGTTGAGTATTCTAGAGAGTATTTTTCTCAGGAAGCATTAGAGGGATATAGGTCGTGGGGGATTCCAGTTGTTCGATTAATGAGAAAGAATACATATCTTAAAGATATTACCGTTTTAATAGTTGATTCGTTTTTAGAAGAATCTAGTTATCGTTTTGGAGAGTCTGAAGTTGGAAATGAAATGGGCAAGTATTATTTAGACAATGCTGTTCCATTGTTCGAGAGAATTGGTGTGTTGATTGATGATCCTGATTGGGAGAGTTTATTTATTGAAGATTCTTGGATTAATTCTATCATTGGATTTTTTGATAAAAAGAATCCCAATGATGAGATAGTAGAGAATTATTTTACAGAGGAAAAAGTTGCTGAAATGTTTTATAATGCACTTGGTGATAAAGCTGAGCTAAATATGGAATTTACAATTGCATTTGTTAAAGAATTAGAAAAAGCGGTTGAGGATATTGAAAGGTTAGTTAAAGAATCCGAAGAATAATTTTATTTAACTTTAAATTGCGCCTGCCAACGAAATTTATATGCTCCAATATCGCCGGCTTTTCTGATTTTTATTTTTCCAATCTTATTATCAGTACCTCTTTTAATCTCATTTATTACTTCTTCCTTGGTTCCGAATCCGTGGTAGAAAATTGTTGTTCCAGATTTGGAAAGTTTTAAAGCAGTTTTCAAAAATGTATCTTTCAAATTAGGTCTCGGCATTAAAATAATATCAAACTTGTCTTTTAATTTATTGGGCAATTTTTTTGCATCTCCATCTACTAGAGTTATATAATCTTGGACTTTGTTTAATGATATGTTTTTTGAAGACTCTTTGTTTGCGGTTTTGTTTAACTCGTTAGAAATTATTTTTGCCTTTTTATTTATTTGTTTTAATTTTTTTGCAATAACAATCGGATAGGGAGAAATACCTGCGAACATAACGAGCACCCTCACAGATTTATTATTATCCTTGGTTGGGGCAGACCCAATTTTCATATTCTTTTTTTTGACGAGGTTAACTATTTCGTCGGAGATTATTTTTCTTTCGTTTGAAAGTCTTGGAGAAAAATAGGAGTTATCTATATTAAATTTAAAAGTGCATCCATTTTCTTTGTAAGTTGTTTGCTTTGTTTTTATTCCAGCGAGATGTTTTGTTTCCATAGTTCTAAGCTTTCCAGAAAATCCTTTAGTTTTTTCCACGACGGTGGTAACTGTTTTATGATCTTTTAGAAATTTTCTTGCCTTTAATTTTTTAATTATAAAGAGGGTTCGTTTTGGGAATTTTAGAATTGCTATATTTCCGATGATATCTTGAGGGATTTTTTTCATATAATTAGTTATTGGTAAATTATATAAAGCTTATTAGCTTGATTAATCGGTAGATAATGGTGGAAAAAGAGAAAAAAGTGGTGAAAAAAGGAGAAGGTAAGGATGTGTGGTTTAAAAAGCGTAGAAAAATACGTGATTCTGATTGGGATTTCATTCCGGTTAACTGGAAGGGATGGGTTGCTTTACTTTTGTTAATTGGGGTAAATATTTTTGCGGCAAATTATTTTGATATTATGCGTGTTTCGTTTGGAGAGGTCAGTAAGTTTTTAGTTGTATTTTTACTTTCTATTAGTGTTTTTATTTTGATTGCTCGACGGAAAACATCTGGTTCAAAGAATTATAAGTAAGTTAGAGATATATCAAAGTGGGAAAACGGGTGATGCATAATTTTATAAATTAATTTTCTATGTTATGTTATGGTTAAAAAGAAAGTAAAAAGATTGTATCGTGCGTCTCGAGAAGATTCTATAATTGCTGGTGTTTGTGCCGGGATTGCTGATTATTTTGAGATTGATCCCGTATTGGTTAGATTATTATGGGTTCTTTTTGTGTTTGGATTCGGATTTGGTATCCTTGCTTATTTGCTTGCTTGGATAATTATACCTCGGAAATAAATTAGTTTGATAAGGTTAATAAATGAGAGTTTCTTTATTGTTTCAAGATGGTGTATTTTATTAGATGAAATTAGAAAAGATGCATTGGCTTGGAGTTGGCGCAGGGGTTTTGTTGGCGATAGGTTCGGTAGTTATGTTTGTTGGAAGTAATTTAATGTATTTTTTATTAGTTATTTCTTTTTTTGTAGGTTCGTTACCATTTATGCTTGGTCTTCTTTCTAAGCAAAGTAGATACAAGGAAAAAGAGGAAAAGTTTTTGGAATTTACGAGAGATTTAGTTGAGAATGTTAAGTCTGGTACACCAATTACTAAAGCTATTATGAATTTGAGTGGAAGGAATTATGGAGCTTTAACTAAGCATGTAAGTAAATTGGCTAATCAGCTATCAATTGGCATTACTTTATCAGATGCGTTTTCAACTTTTGCTAAGGATACAAAGAGCAAAATTATTTCGAGGGCGGTTGATTTAATTAGTGAGGCAGAGAGGGCGGGGGGAAAGATAGATACAATTTTATCTTCGGTTTCTCGTTCGGTTAATCAGATCGAACAACTTAGGAAGGAGAAGAAGGCGGCAGTTTCGAATTTAGTTACACAGGGTTATTTAATTTTTTTTATTTTCATCATTATTATGTTGGTCTTAGAATTTAAGATTTTGCCATTGGTATCAGACTTAGGTGGGTCGGGGGAAGGGATGTCTATGACTACTAGTTCTGTAGATTCTGATACGCTTTCTACTCCATTATTTGTTATGATTTTAATCCAGTCTTTTTTTGCCGGGCTTGTAATTGGAAAAATTTCAGAGGGGAGTATTAAGCATGGGTTTAAACATTCTTTTATTTTACTCGTAGTGACTTTGTTGATTACGACTGGGGCGAGAGCGTTATTTAAGCAATAGAGAGCTTTATTAATTTAATAATTGTTTCTTTGTTATGAAACTTAAGAAAATAAATGATATGGAGTGGGAGATTCCTATCGAGGGTGAGATGAATGTTCCGGGACGAATTTTCGCTAGTGAAAGTTTTGCTAAAGATTTTGATAGTAAGTGTTTAGAGCAGGTGAAAAATGTTGCGAAATTACCTGGGATTTTGAAGGCAAGTTATGCTATGCCAGATATGCATTTGGGATATGGATTTCCAATTGGTGGCGTTGCAGCTTTTGATGCTGATGAGGGTGTGATTTCACCAGGGGGTATTGGTTATGATATAAATTGTTCGGTACGGTTATTGAAAACGAATTTGAAGGCGGAAGATTTAGCTGGGAAAGAAAAAGAAATTGCGCATTCTTTGTTTCGTGCGATTCCGTCTGGAGTTGGCGGGAAGGGTAAATTATCATTGAATAATAAAGAATTGGATGAGGTTTTAACAGGTGGAGCACAATGGGCTGTTGAAAAGGGTTATGGAGAGAAAGCAGATTGGTTGTATACCGAGGAGGAAGGAAAAATGATGGGGGCGAATCCTTTGGTGGTGTCACAGAGAGCTAAGGGGCGGGGGATGCATCAATTAGGAACTCTTGGTGCCGGAAATCATTTTTTGGATATTTTAGTTGTCGATGAAATCTTCGATAAAAACGTTGCTGAGGTTTTTGGATTGGAGACTGGACAGGTCGTTATTTTAATTCATTGTGGTTCTCGTGGATTCGGACATCAGGTTGCATCAGATTATATCAAATTGATAGGGGATAAATATGGTTATCCGAGTTTTAGTAGGGAGTTGGCAAATGTACCGATTAAATCTAAACTTGGACAGGATTATTTGGGCGCGATGGCATGTGCAGCAAATTTTGCGTTTGCGAATAAACAGATAATCACGCATTTTATTCGTGAGGATATGAAACATTATTTTCCGGATTTCAAGGCAGATGTAGTTTATGATGTTTGTCATAATATTGCGAAATTTGAAAAGTTTGGGAATAAAGAAGTTTTAGTTATGAGAAAGGGGGCGACTAGAAGTTTTGGTCCTGGGCGAGTTGAGGTTCCTAAGATTTATCGGAAGGTTGGTCAGCCCGTTTTGATTCCTGGATCGATGGGGACGGCGAGTTACGTTTTATGTGGGACAAAAAAAGCGGAAGAAATTTCTTGGGGTTCTACGGCACATGGGGCTGGTCGGGCTCGGAGTCGAAGTGAGGCTCATAAGATGATGAGTTTTGAGGATGCAAAAATAGATATGGCTGAACGAGGTGTTTTCGTTGAGTTTGGAGGACAGAAGGGGATGGTTGAGGAATCTCCTTTTTCTTATAAAGATATTGATGAAGTTATTCGTATTTCGGATGAGGCGGGACTTGGGAAAAAGGTTGCAAGATTAAAGCCAGTGATTGTTATTATTGGATAATTTTTATTCTTTCTGATTCATACTTTGTTGAACGAATTCTCATGTGTTGATACACACTACGAGTTCGTCCGCCTCGTCTAAGCTTAGTAAGAATTAAAATTATTAGATAAGATTTAAATAGTATATTATTCTTTGTAGATTATGAAAAAGGGGTTGGTAACAGTATTCATTTTGATTTTGTTTATTGGAGTTGCTAGTGCTGGAAGTTGTGAACCCGACCAGACAATAATGAAATTATATAGTTCTGATAATTCTCATGGTGCTTTATGGAATGATAGTTTTTATACTTACGATATTTGTTATAATGATATTTTTGATTCTAGATATAATGGAGAGAGATTGCATGATTGTGATGAAGACAATAGAATTTTAAGTTTGTCTTCTGTGACGAATGCACATGCATCAAATGAAAGTGATTTGGTTTATGCTAATGATGTTTGTTATGGGGGGATGGAGTGTGAATATGAACTTGGAAGTGAAGATAATGGCTGTGAGAATGGTGGGCAGGTTGTGGTGAGGATGTCTGATTATTCTAATGCACATATCTCGGATGCATTAAATATGGATTATCCTATAAAAGTTTGTTGTATAGCTATGCCAACTATTTATTGGGGAGATATGGATGGGAATGAGATTGTGGAGGCGAATTTAGGAGATGTTGTTAAGATGGTTGTGACGGGAACATCTGAAAGTACTTTTGAAATTTTTGATGATGATGGCATGCTTGGTCGTGATGAAATTAGGGTTGAAAGTGCAGGAATTTCTGGTGAGGTAGTTGAAAATAGAGTTATTGGGAAATGGGAGATAACTCAGGCAGATTTAGATGAAGCGTCAAATTTTCCTTTACTTGAAGGTTTTGAGGGGTTTTATTTTGAGATTAATGATAAGAGAAGTGATATGCTAAAAGTTAATGTTAAGAGAGATGACGATCCGATGAGTGTTGCAATTTTATCGCCGGAATGTGGAGATTATTTTAACAAAAGTACTATACTTAAAATTGAGGTAGATGCAGATGATGCAGATAATGAGATTTTTGGAATGATTAGTGTTAATGGCGAGAATATAAATTTTAGTAACGGAGGAATTATTCTTGACGAAGAATTTGATAGTGCCGGAGATTTTCAGATTGTTGTTAGTGTTGAGAATAGCAGAGGGGATGAAGCTAGAGCAATTTCTAATATTATGATTTTAGATAGAGATGTGGACGGTACCTATACTTCTAATAAAAATTATACTGCGGCATGTATTTTGGAGCCTAAAGATTATAGTAATATCGATGATAGTGATGTTTGGTTTGATGCCTCTACTACTCGAGGTATAAAGATTGATAGTAGTGGGGATTTAAAATTACTTATTCCTGGTCAGAATTTATTTAGCTGGTATTGGGAATTTAATCCGGGTGATGAGGGCGTAGAGAAAGTATATCTTGGAACAGATGAGGAACGGGCTTATAAGTTTTGGTGGGCATTCCCTGTTTTTGGAAAAAATTCAGCTACATTGAGGGTAGAAATAGATTAGGTTTGTATTCATCTAGGACTTATTTTTTAAACGATTTTGCTGAGTGAATTTTGATAATATTTATAAAGAGGTGGTTTGTATAATACTTATGAGGTTGAAGGTATTAATTTTGTTGGGGATTTTTTTGGTTAGTTTTTCTAGTGTTAGTGGGCAATCTTCAACTGTTACAGATTTTAATATTGGGGGATGTATTTTTGATTTTGAAGGTGAAAATGTTGGTGTTGCACCTGGTGAGTGTTCCATTGGGGATTCGTTTGGGGAATTTTATTGTGATGAAGATAAGGATGGGTGGATAACTAGGGAAGTTGGACTAGGGTGCTCTAGAGGGAGAGATGATTATACTGAAGGAGAACCTTATTGTTGTCCTCGTGATATGGCTTGTGAAGATGTTGGGGGGGGAGAGTTTCGGTGTATAGCTAGGACCGAACCTTGTGTGGATTATGTGAACTCAGGCGAATGTGCTGAAGGGGGTTGTACGTGGTTAGAATTACTAGAGAGTGGAAAGTGTGTGGATGATCTTACAAATTATGGGTGTGATTATTATAATACTGAATTGTTATGTGGAACAGATGAATTTAATTTTGGTCAAATTGGAATTGGGACGGAGCTTAGTGGGACTTATATAGAATGTGCAGGCAGAGTTTGGTCAATTCCGGTTGAGAGATATGAGTGTAAATGGTACAATGGTTCTATTCCTGGTAAAGAATGTAGAATTACCTATTCTGCGGTGGAAGCGGGTTATGATAATTCTACTATACAAAGTATTTTCTCGTGCTCAAATATCTATGAACTTGGTGAGTGTATAGATGGGAAACAAGATGTAAGATGGTTCTCGGATAGTACTGCGATAGCGGGATTTACTAGTGATATTATTCCTGAAGAGTGTTTAGAGGTGTTTGAATGTAATGGTGGGGAGGATGAAAGATTTTGTGGAGAGCCGACAATTAAGTTGTCTGGATTTAGTTTGTTTGCATTTTTTATTTCTTTATTAGTTATTGGAATGCATTATTTCTTTAGAAACAACTAAGATATTAAAAGAAAGTAATTTGAAAGTTTTATAAAGTAACATTAAAAATGTTTCATGAATAAATTTTCTGCAGAAAATTTATAAAGTATAGTTGTTATTTTATTCTATGAAAAAGTAACTTCGAAGAAGTTTCATGTTTCATTTTGTTAAGATGGTGATTAAAAAATGAAAAAGTGGTTGTTATTAGTTTTACTTTGTATGTTTGGCGAATTTGCTTTGGGCGCGGTTACAGTGCACGATGTAAATGTTAGCAATATTTCTCTTCCGTCTGAGATAATTAAAGGGGAAATTAACCTAACAATTAGTGAGGCGGATTATGATGCTAAGATAGAATCTAATAATGACGATGAGATTGGACTTATAGATTTTTTGGAATTCAACTCTGCAGATTTTGGGTGTTCCCCTTCTGGTTGTATGAATGGATATGAACCTTTGGGAAATATTGCTGGTGAGACTTTTAGTGTTCCTTCTTCTGGGGAAAAGACTATTGGATTTGTCCTATATGGAGATAGTGTTGTTTTAACTGGTTTGAGCTTTAGTATAGAAAGTGATTTTGACGAAAGTTATAGGATGCCTTTGATTATTAAATTTTTTGAGGAAGAGCTTTGGAAATTCAATGAATTTTCAACTACATTTTTACCTAAAGATTGGGGATGTTATGATAAGGTTAGTAGAACAACTGGTGATCGTCGTATTGGAGATTCGCTTTATTGTGAGCTTATTAATATTCCAAATAGTGGGGGATTGAGAGTAGGGGCTGATGTATCTATATCAAATGATGAAACGAGTGATTTAACAATGAGTGTTTATTCTGAAAATAGCGTTGGTGGGACTTTTGGGACATGTGATTTTAACCCGAGCTTAGGAGAGGAGGGTTGTTTTATAAATGAAGATTCTTCTGTTGGTGATTATTATGTTTGTATTAGTGCAGCAGGGGATACAGATTATTATATCTATGAGGAGAGTGTTGGTGAAAACTGTGGCTTTGTAGGTCCGTCAAGTCAGACAGAAAGTGTAAAAGATTATGGAATTTTTGTTCAATCTTTAAAGTATGCTGATTCTAGTTGGCTTGAATGGAATGAATTTAATAATGGTGATTTGAATGAGGAATTGCTTGATATGGCCAATGAAATTATTGAAGAAAGATATGATAAAGATTGTTCGGAAGGTTGTGTTTTGCCTTTAGTTTTTTCGGGGGTTTCTCAAAATGTTAGTATTTCTGACATAGCTTTGGCGTACAAAGAGGGGGGAGAGCTTGGTGATGACGAAGATCGTATTTATGAATTAAATGTTAGCTCGGTTATGATTAATTTTGATGGTGTTCTCGATTTAGAGATGCTTGGGTTTAGTGTTTCCAAAAGTATGGATTATATTGTTAAGCTTGGAGGGGAAGAACTTTTTGGTAAAGTGATGGAAATTTTATTAGTGCCAGAGATTTTTTCGGTTTCTCCATTAAATCCTCCTGCGGGTGTGCCTATTCAATTTTATGCTAAAGTTAATTTTAATGACAATAGTTCATTAAGTTATAAATGGGATTTCGGAGATGGTAAGGTTGTCACGACAAGTGAGCCTAGTATTTCGCATAGTTATGCAAATTTAGGTAACTATACATTGAATCTTGAAGTTGGGGCCGGACTAGGTCTAACATCTAAAAGAAGTTTTGAAATTGAGGCTATTAGCCCTAGGGCGGCTGTGGATATAAACCTAGTATCTAAGAGAAATGCTTTAAATAAGATTAATTCTAGTTTTAGTAATTTTACTTTTTGGTATAAAGATGCATTATTAAATATCGTCAATGCTACTTTCTTTTATGATGAGCTAGATAGATTGGATGAAGCAAAAGAAAGTGCTGCTAGTGATCAGAATTTTGTTGATATAGCTAAGTATCTTTATACGTTAAACATTCCAACTAGAATTAATATTGAGGACTATCATAGCTCTTATCTAATAACTGAAGCTGAGGACGTTAATGTTGAGGCCGTTGTCATAGCTGGAGGGGATGAAAGCGAGGTAGATAGCACATATTATAGAGAACCTATTTTGGTTTGGCAGAATGAAAATATTGATGTAAGTTTTGATAAAAAAGAATTTTTGATTTCTTTATGGAATGGAGATAGTAATGGAGTTTTCAATACATATAGTTTTGACATTAGTTCTAGGAGTAATGAGGAGAGTTATTTTATAATTAATATGCCACTTAGTGAGTTATTTTTTAAGAATGATGTTGGAGCTAAAGAAGCGGGAGATGCAACAGTTATTGTCTTGGGCAGCGAAGAGGATGTTTCGTTTGAATTTTATTATGAAAATGAGGAAGCAATATCATTTTTTATTTCTCCAAAATTAGGTTCTATACTTCTTGAGAGTGCGATAGATACAAGTTGTAATTATAATTTAGTTTGTGAAGAGGAGTATGGAGAAAATTCAATTAATTGCAGAAGCGATTGTAAGCCAGTAACAGAAGCAGTTATTTATGTATTTCTAGCATTGGTATTTGTTTTGATTATCTATACTATTTTGCAGGTTTGGTATAAGCATAAGTATGAGAAGTATTTATTTAAGGATGGTCGGCAAATGTATAATCTTCTGATGTATGTAACGAATGCTAGAGCGCAAGGAAAGAAAGATTCGAGGATTGCCGTAATATTGAGGAAGAGGGGTTGGTCCAGTGAGCGAGTTAATTATATTATTAGAAAGTCAAGAGGGAGGAGAACGGGCTTAGTTGAAATTATTCCGATTGAGAAAATTGCAGCATTTTCGAGAAATAGAAAGGCAAGAAATGTGCAGGCTGCAAAAGTTGTAGCCAAAGGTCCGTTGCCTGTTGGCGCGTATAATAAAAATATTATTACTAAGAATAGACAACAAATGCGGAGAAAGATTAATAAATCTAGATTTCAAAGAAGAGTATAATGATAGGTAATATTTTGAAACAAAAGGTATTTGTATTATGCAATGACAAAGTCCTTGCGAGAAAAAAATCTGGAGATTTTTTTCTATGGTAGATAGAATTTTGAAACAAAAGGTATTTGTATTATGCAATGACAAAGTCCTTGCGAGAAAAAAATCTGGAGATTTTTTTCTATGATAAAGATAATTAGGAATTTTGCTCGTAGGATTTTCTCTGGTGTATTTAAGAAGAAGGGAGAAATTAAACTAGGTTTCTATGGTTCGCCAAATGCTGGGAAAACTAGTTTGGCGAATAGGATTTGTCAGGATTGGTTGGGTGAGGATTTAGGCTCGGTAAGTAAGATGCCACATGAGACTAGAACAATTCAAGTTAAGGAAAAAGTTGTTCTAGATAGGGATGGAAAAAAGATTGAATTTAAGTTAATTGATACTCCTGGGATTGCGACGAAGATTGATTTTGAAGATTTTATGAAATTTGGATTAAAAAGAAAGGCGGCACAAGATAGAGCCAAGGAAGCAACGCAAGGAATTATTGAATCTATTAAATGGTTGGATGATATGGATGCAGTTATTATCCTGATTGACTCGACGATGAATCCGTATTCGCAGGTGAATATTACGATTATTGGAAATTTGGTTGCTAGAAATATTCCTGTATTAGTTGTTGCGAATAAGATAGATTTAAAAAAGTCTGATATTAAGAAGATACAAGGTGCTTTCCCAGAATATGAGGTTGTTGGGATTTCGGCTAAAAACGGAGATAATATGGAAGAGTTTTATGAAGCACTCTTCAAGTTGGTAAAGAAAATTTAATATGGCTCTCGAAGAGTACCAGATATAAAATAAAATAATGGCAAAAAAGAAAAAGAGTGTGAAGAAAGTTAGAAAGGTGCCTAAAGTAGGTAAGGATTTGACCATTCATTTTATGCCGTATTCAGAAATTGTGCATGAGGATACTGTTGGGAGAATTAAGAAGATTATGGGACTGATTCTTGCTCAGAAAATTATTATTTTGCAGGGTCGTTTAAGTCCTGATGAGGAGGTGCGTTTGATTGAGAATTCTATGGTGTTAATTGATAATATTAAGAATTTTCAGGGAATTGAGATTGCTGCTATTTCGGCAGAGAATGAAAATAGAGGCTTGTTTGAAAATATTAGGCGTAATATTGCAAAGATTTTAGTTGGGGAGCAGGATGCTATTACGATTATCGGACCGGCTTCTGTCGTTAAGGAAATGACTAAAAATCCGAAGAAGGTTGAGTTGCTTCTCCAAAGAAAATAATTTTTATTTCTAGTGATTTATACTTCGTTGGATAACCGTTCGTGTATGTTAATACGCCACGCAACCTCACGTCTCGTCTAATTCTGCTAGAAATAAAAATTATGTTGGAGGTTTTTTTCAGTAGTTTTTTAAAGTTCGAGTTCTTAGTTCTTTTATGCCACACCAATGCGTTCACTGTTCGAAGATAATCGATGTCGGGAGTAAAGAGATATTAGAGGGGTGTAATAGCTGTGGTGGGAAGTTTTTTTTCTATATTCGAGATGAGCAAGTAGCGAAGATAAAAGAGTCAAAGGAGACACCTATTCCGGAATTTGATAGTGTTGATAAGAAGAAGGTTGAGGAGGATGTGAGGAGTATTTTGAAAATTGAAGATGAGTCTAAGCCAGTGATTTTAGACTTAGAGAGTATCAGAGTTTTGAAGCCGGGGAAATTTGAGATAGATATTGTTTCTCTGATGAATCGTCAGCCTATTGTATTTAAGTTGCAAGAAGGGAAGTATCTAATTGATATTGAGAATTTGGGGAAGAGATAGATTGATGTTTAAGTTGCAAGAGTTTCTAGGGATTTTTCTAAATACATTTTTTCGATATCTTTTGCGGTTTCACCTTGTGTATAATATTGTTTAAAGGCATCGGCAATACCTTTTGCTTTCTTATTTTTAATATCTTTAATTATACCATCATTATTGTTTATTAGTCCCATAACTGTTTTGGATATATCTTTTGGCATATTTCTATATTGGCTTATTCCTATTGCCTGTTTTAGGCTTAGTTGTTCCCAGTTGTCATCGAAGATTTTGGTTCTAGTATCCATTGCTCTGGCAAGTTGTCCGTAGTTAACTTCTGCTAGTGCAAGATCTGGATTTTGATTTGGTTTGGGTTTATTCTCTTCTGTTTTATCTTCTGAGACTTTCCATTCTTCCATTTTTTTAGAATATTCATTATGTGCGTCTATATATGATTTAGCGCCTGCCACTATTTCTTGTATAATTGGTGCACGTTCCATTCCATTCCCATTATAAACAAGCTCCATGCCTTCGATTAGAGCGCCAGTATGTTTAGCATAAACTGCGCCTCTGTTAAAATTTACTGCATACTCTATTGGTGTTGGTCTGTGTTTTCTTTCCTCTGTCATATAAAATATAATTGTTTGGAGTATATAAGTCTTTCTGTGTGTTGTATCTTAGAAGGGGTAACACAAATTAAGAAATAAAAAATTAGTTAAAAATATCTTCTTTTTTGGGCTGTTTTGTTTCTGGGTTTGATTCTTTTTTAGTAGCTTCTGTGGTGACAACTGGTTCTGGGTTTTCTTTTTTGGGTTCTTCTATGGGCTGTTTTCTTTCCTGTATTTCTTCTTTGATAGATTCTTTATTGTCAATAGGTTCTACAGTTCCGGTTTCTAATTGGTGTACATATTCGGATATTTCTTTTGCTACGTCAGCATTTACAGAAATTGAATCTATGCCTTGTTGGACTAGGAATTTTACCATTTCCTTTTTAGAACCTGCTTGCCCACATATTGAAGTTTCAATTCCCTGTGCTTTACATTCTCTAATTACTCTTGAGATTTGTTTTAAGATTGCCCAATTCATTTCGTTATAGATGTCTTGGACTTCTTCGTTACCTCTGTCGATTGCTAGAGTATATTGTGTTAGATCGTTTGTTCCGAATGAGATGAAGTCGATTCCTTCTCTGCAGATGTCTTTGATTAAAATTGCTGCGGCCGGAGTTTCTATCATAACACCAAATTGAACATTGTCTATTTTTAGCTCATTGAAGATTTTTCGTGCCTGTTTTACTTCTTCGACCGATATAATTTGTGGGAACATGATTCCGAACTTGTGACCCTTGTCTGCTAGTTCTTTAACCGCTAAAAGTTCAGCTTTGAAAATTCCTGGGTGTTTTAGTGAGAATCTTATTCCGTGATCTCCAAGCATTGGATTTTTTTCTATCTTTTTTGGTGCTCCTTCTAGGTTTGCATATTCATCGCTTCTAATATCTGAGGATCTTATCCAGATTGGTTTTCCGACAAAGGTTTCTGCTATTTTTCCTAAACCTTCTTTTAACATTGCTTGGTATTCTTCTAATTTATTTTCTTTTTCGTATGCAACGGGATGTTTTCCTGCTGTCGCTATTAGTCCTTCTAGTCTAATCAATCCAATTCCATCAGCCTTTGTTTTTGCTGCTCGTTCTGCAAATTGTGGGAGATCAACCATGACTTTAATTTTAATTTTTGTTTCAACTATTGGTAAAATCTCTACTGATTTATTTTCTGCTTTTCCTGCAAATATTTTTCCATGGAATCCATCTACGGTAATTTCATCTCCGTCTTTTAAAACTTCGAGTGCATTTTGTGCTCCGACTACTGCAGGGATTCCCATTTCTCTCGATACGATTGCTGCGTGTGCGGTTATTCCTCCCTCTGAAGTTAAGATTGCGGCGGCTTTTTGCATTGTTACAACCATATCTGGGTTTGTCATTGTGGTTACTAAGATGTCTCCTTGTTTTATTTTTCCTAAGTCGTCCATAGAATTTATTATTTTTACAACTCCTGATGCTATTCCTGGTGATGCAGCCATCCCTTCAGTTAGAACTTGTCCGTCGAGGTCGGCTTCTTTTCCGTTAGATTGTTTTTTTAATGTTGTAATTGGTCTTGTCTGTAATATGTAGATATCTTCGTTTTCAATTGCGAATTCTATATCTTGTGGTTTGTCGTAGTGCTTTTCAAGTTTGATTGCATATTCTGCTAGTTGTTTTAACTCGTAAGTTTTCAGAACTCGGCTACTTGATTTTTCTGGTGTTAGTTGAATTGTTTTTGTCTCTCCACCTGCAGTTCTAACGATTGCTAATTTTTTATTTGAAATTTTTTCATCAATTATTTCCATTTCCCTTGTCAAAGTATGTTGGTCTGGTTTTATTTTTCCAGAGACTATTCCTTCGCCTTGTCCGAATACAGCTTCGATTAAAATTTCGTTGTTATTTTTTATTGGGTTGTTCGAAAAGATTACACCTGATTTATCTGAGTTGATCATTTTTTGGACGATTGCGGCGATGCCAACGATTCCCTCGAAGCCTTTTTTCTTTCGGTAGAAAATTGAACGTGCGGTGAAAATTGAGGCGAAACATTCCTTGACTTTTTGTATTAATTCTGGGTTTCCTTTGATGTTTATGAAAGATGATTGTTGTCCTGCGAAGGATGCATCGGCTAAATCTTCTGCTGTTGCTGATGAACGGACTGAGACAAAAATTGGTTCTCTTGCGGATTTCAAAATTGCTAAGGCGTCTGGTGATCCCTTCATTGAGTCTAGATCGATATTGAAATGATCGTATGCTTCTAAGATTTCTTCTTCTAAATTTTTTGGCATTTCTGCATTGATTATTAGATTTCGTATTTCTTTGGCTTTCTTTGTTAAGTCGTCCGTCTTGTCAACGTCTATTGTGTTTATGATTGTTTTTATTTTGTCTTCTAGTTTTGCTTGTTTTAAGAAATAAAAAAACGAATCGGTCGTTACGACGAATGCTTGTGGAACTGGGAATTTTGAGTTGAACATTTCGCCGAGGTTTGCACCTTTTCCGCCTGCGAGATTTAAATTCTTTTTAGAAAGGTCTGAGAGCCATGCAATATATTTATCACCCATAGAAGTTTTTGGAGAAAAGATTATATAAAGATTTGTGTTGAGAATTGTAGGTATATGACGAGGATAGTGAATTTTAAGAAATAAAAAATGTTTCAGTTATATAGTGTAATATGGTATGTTAGAGTATATAGGTTTTAAGAAATAAAAAAGCACCTTCAATTAAGAAAATGCTTTTGGGATTACATTTGCCCAGCTGCAAAATCCATTATATTCTGGATAGTTTCGAATCCGTTTATTATTTCATCCGGAATTTTTACTTTAAGTCCTCCTTCCGTATAGAAGACAAGTTCGTAGGTGTCTAAACTATCCAGTCCCAAATCTTGGCGTAATTTTGATTCTGGTTTTACTTTAAACGGATCGATACCGAATATCTTTGAATGTTCTTTGCCGGTTAAAATTTCCTTGATGCACTCGAATGCCCTTTCTTGTTTTTCTTTCATCTTATTCTCCTTATCTAAGATCTTTTTCTATGGCCTCGATATACTTAGAGAGATATTCAATATCAAATTCAATACGATTCTCAAATTTCTCTCTTTCTGGGGCATCTTCAATTTGGGTTTCTTTGAGGTATGGGACCGATTCCAGTAGTTCATCTATTTTTTTGTATACTCTGGAAGTAATGCATTTGATTGATCTTTCGGGTTTGCCATCTTCTTTTAAAGCTATTGCAGCCTTTAGATATGCCCTTGCCTCATCCAGAATTTTCTGGATATCGTAATTAGTAGTAAACATATTTTTCTCCTGTATTAAAAATAAGTTCCCTATACAGAGAACTTGATATTTGATTACCAATTTAATGGTTTATTGATTTTAAAAAGAAACGCCACGTAGGATGTGGCGTTATGTTGAGATTATTTTTATTAAAACGTTGGGCATATTACCGTAGTGTTTATCCAGTCACTGCGCCCCATTTCATTGAATGAGCAAACTCGTAATTGCCATTCTTGCCCACCTATAGGAAAATTCCAATATCCTGAAGTCCACGTAACATTAATTCCAATCCATTTCCATTCATCTGATATTGGTCCCCATACTTCAAGTCTAAATCCATCTTCGTTATCGGAATTATCTTGCCACTCAACTTGGGCACTATATGGGTCTATTGGCATTGCGATAAAATCAGAGGGAGCATTTGGAATTGTGGTTACTTCCTCTATTGGTTCAAGCCACCTTATGGTGGAAGTGATTCCTCCTGGTATTAGTATATAAACATCATAAAATTCTGGTTCGTTAATTACGAAAATCTCTTTTACTATGTCGGCAAAGTCAGATAAGAATGATGCAAATTTTTTATAACATCCACCTACTAGTGGTGTCATAATATTTAGTTTAGTCGTAGTTACTTTGTCGATTTCTTCTGGAGTAAGTTTTCCCATATATATGCTTTTATCTTTATTTTTTTCTATAAATTTCTCTATTGCTTGTTCTTTTGAGGATCCAATTTCAATATTCTCTATAGTGTCTGATAAGGGGTCTCCTACTATATACATAGTTATTATATGATCACTATTGTGCTCATAAATTTCGAAAGCAGAAAAATATTGTCCAGCAGGATCATTTACGATGAACATTTCATAGCCTTCCCCATCCCAGAATGTGACATTAATTTCAGAAAGTTTATCTTGGGTTTTATTTTCTATGTAAACATTAACCTCTTCCATGGTTTGATTATCTGTAAAAGTAACTATTCCACTTTCGTTCGTAGTAAGTTCTTTTATCTCTTCCACTTCCGAAACACTAAATTCTATGGAAGCCCATTCTGAAGTTCCGTATATATTATAGGCACAAACAAAAGCTTCGTAATTACCAGTTTCCAAAATTCCGAGTGAAAAAGATGTCTTATTTACTGAAATATATTCTTTCTTAATTTCACTTCCAGATTTTTCCAATCGGATAATAAATCCTTCTTCTTCTGTTACGTTGTTCCATGTAAGGATTCTTTCGTCTCCTGAGGTTATAATATTTAATCCACTGGGTGTTCCTGGTGGATATTCAGTGCCGGGGTCACATTGATTGCAGCCAGTTAGGATAATCAAAGAAAATATAATCATAATTAATTTCTTCATAATTCTCTCCTGTAAAAAAGTTAGTTCTATATAAACAACAATATGTAATCGCCAATTTAATGGTTTATAGATTTTATAAGGTTTTAAATAATCAAGATTCTAATT
>DAOWDJ010000003.1 GCA_030639065.1 archaeon | reverse complement strand
TATACATTAGATGTAGTGGGGAATGCAAGTATTACAGGAGATTTATTTTCAAAAACACTTTATGATGTTTCTTCTGAGGGGTTATTACTTTCTATGAATTTCAATAATGAGAGTATCGATGGAGAGACTATATTAGATAGCTCTTCTTATAACAATCATGGAACAAATTCTGGAGCTACGCATAATGCTAGTGGGGGATTTAATGATGGAGGGGCTTATCTGTTTAATGGAGTTAATGAGACGATTAGTGTAGCAGATATAGATTTAAATCAATCATTTACTTTGTCTGCATGGATTAAAGCAGGGACTATTGTTACCCATGGTCTTATTATAGAAAATGGTGCTTGGGATACTGGGGCGTATTCGTTAGATTTGGCATATGATAAAATACAGATGATGGCTTTTGATTTAAGTACAGTGGCTTGTACTGGTACATCAGATATTG
Organism: archaeon; assembly: GCA_030639065.1. Lineage (GTDB taxonomy): Archaea > Nanobdellota > Nanobdellia > Pacearchaeales > GW2011-AR1 > JAGVXH01. The sequence continues at coordinate 17,854 of DAOWDJ010000003.1, read as the reverse complement.
AGGATAACACATGGCATCATGTTGTTGGAACTTATGATGGTTCAAATCTAAGAGTTTATGTTGATGGTGTTAATGAAAATACTTGTCCTTCAACAGGTTCTGTCGTGGATGATTCAGACATAGTTTATATTGGCTCAAGAGCGGGTGGCGCATATTTTTTCAATGGTACAATAGATGAAGCTCAAATTTATGAAAGAGCATTATCAGTAGATGAGATAAAAAGTTTATATCTTCAAAGAAAAGAATATGTTGATTCTTATGTTAGTCAAAAAGATGTTTATGTAGATAGTAGTGGCAACGTAGGAATTGGAACTAGTAGTCCCGCTTACAATTTAGATGTTAATGGGACGATTAATGCCGAGAGTCTTTTGGTTAATGGGGTCCCGGTCGCCAGTTCTAGTGATACTTATTGGGAAAATAATTCTGCGGATATTTATTATAATTCAGGCAACGTAGGAATTGGGACTAGTAGTCCTGGGCATAGGTTAGATGTTAGAGATATTGTAAATTCAGATGTAGTGCATTTTGTAGGGGAGAGCGGAGGATTTAGTAATTCTTCTTATGCTATGTTTAATAGTAGAGCTTGGTTTGGTTACAATGGAACTCTTAATGTAGCAGAAATTAAAGGCGGAGCTAGTAAGGACATTCACTTTTCTCCAGGTGGTGTATCCTCTGCTATGATTGTAGAGCATACAACTGGCAACGTAGGAATTGGGACTAGTAGTCCTGGGGCTAAGTTAGAAGTTAATGGGAGTATATTAGCTTCAGACGTAGGAGCAAACGAAGTTAAAATAACCGTTAAGAATTCAGCTAGAGAATGGGCTTTTAGGAACACAGCAACAGGAGATATAGTTATTCGTGACATAACTGCATCATTAAATAGGTTATTAATAGACTCTTCTGGCAACGTAGGAATTGGAACTAGTAGTCCGAGTGCAGCTTTAGAAGTTGCTGGTGAGGCTTATTTTACTGCTGCTGCTACAGCTTCTCCAGGTATATTTTTAAAAGATTCAGTAAGTAGTCATACTTGGAAATTAAGACAATCTACTGCTAATGATTTTCAAATTAGAGATGTAACCGCTGCCACATCAAGATTAACAATTGATACATCAGGACATGTTGGAATTGGGACGACTAGTCCATTAACTGATCTTCATTTAGAAACTTCTGGTTTTGGGGGATTGATGATTAGAGATAAGGGAACTGAAGACCCAGTAATATATCTTCAAACTGCAGGAACTGCTAAAAATGCTGAATGGAGTATGAGATTAGATAATGACCAAGCTGACGAACTTGTTTTTAGATATAATAATAATCCTTTAATGACCATTGAAACGAATGGCAACGTAGGAATTGGAACTGCTAGTCCGAGTTCATTATTAGATATTAAAGGTTCAAGTCCAATTTTTAAGATAGAGAGTGATTTAACAACGGCAACAAATACAGCAGAGATATTGTTTTACCTACAAAACGGTGGGGCTGATTATGAAACAAGGATTTTATCTAATAGGGATGGAAGTTCTTATGGAACAGAAATGTCTTTTTGGACTAGACCAAATACTGTGGGAGATACTGTTGCTCAAAGGATGACGATTGATAGAGATGGCAACGTAGGAATTGGAACGAGTAGTCCTGTTAATTCTCTAGATATAGTTGGAAATACTAATAAGGGTTTGTTAATTGATAGTTCAACTGGTTCAAACAAACATGCTCAAATCATTTTAAAAAATTCTGTAGGAGAATATCGTATGAGGACGGATATATCCGTTGATAAATTTCATATACTGGATGGAACAACTGAAAGGATTACATTGGATTCAACTGGCAATGTAGGAATTGGAACAAGTAGTCCAACCTCTATTTTACAATTAGACCATAATACTCATTTTTTAAGGATGAATGAAATTGATGGAACTGAAAATAAAAGGATGTATGGATTTGTTGGAGAGGTTGACAAGTTGCATTTATCGGCGAGGAATGATGCAGGACAATTAGTTAGAAATATAATAACTTATGAACATGACGGCAACGTAGGAATTGGAACTAGTAGTCCTGGAACAACACTTCATGTTTTAGATACTTCAACTTCTGCATTCGCTTTAGAAACAAGTGACGGGTCAGCTGCAGCAAGTCAATATTTTCATACAGGCGGAACAGGACAAGCATATATTGGGTTTAATACTTCTGCATTTAATATTGGAACACACGCTACAATAGCAGGAGCAATAACTCCAAAGTTTACAATTCTTTCAGGTGGCAACGTCGGAATTGGAACGAGTAGTCCGATAACTAAAGAACATGTGGTTATTAATTCTATGGCGTCTAAACAGAATGCTTTAAGTGATACTGTTTTGACATTAGAAAATACAGGTGATGTTAATTTACAATTTTTAACAGATTCTACTAATGTTAATAGAATTCTTTTTGGTGATGAGGCTGATAATGATGTAGGTAAAATTGTATATAGCCATGTTAATAACAGAATGAGTTTTAATACTGCCAATGTTTTAGCTATGACTATCGATTCATCCCAGAACGTAGGTATTGGAACTAGTAGTCCTTCTGCTAAGTTAGATGTAGAGGTAAGTTCTGGTGGGGCGGCGACAATTGGTTCGTCTTTGAATAGTGCGACAGGTGATTATGCTGTGGCGATGGGTTATAATGCAAATGCTTCAGGATTACGTTCAATAGCACTTGGAGGAACCGCCTCAGGAATCGATTCAATAGCACTTGGAGGAACCGCCTCAGGATATCCTTCAATAGCACTTGGAGGAACCGCCTCAGGAGGATCATCAACAGCAATGGGTTCTGGGGCACTTGCTTCAGAATTATATTCAACAGCAATGGGACATTATGCAACAGCTTCAGGATATGCTTCAATGGCAATGGGATATGACACAATAGCTTCAGGAACTGGTTCAATGACAATGGGACGAGAAATTGAAGCAGGAGGGGACTATTCATTTGCAGTAGCCTTGAATGATCAGGATGGAGCTAACTGTAGTCTTGATAATAAAATGTGTGTTATGGGAGGAGAAGTTCTTATTGGAAAACTAACTGATAGCGGTGCTTATGCTTTGCAAGTTAGTGGAGAGATATGTGAAACATCAGCAGGAACAACCGCCTGTTCTTCAGATGAAAGACTAAAAGAAAATATTTTGCCTCTTGAGAATGGACTGGATTTAATCATGAATTTAAAACCAAAAACATTTAATTTTATCGGAAGTTCGGAAAATATTGCAGGGTTTATTGCACAAGATATAAACAAATCAAATAAAGACTGGGTTGTAACTCATGACTCAGATGAATACATTACTTTCAATGATAGAGGATTTATACAAACGGGGATGATAAGAGCTATTCAAGAACTCAAGGCAGAAAACGATTTGTTGAAAACTGAACTCTGCGCAAAAGATAATAGTTATAGTTGGTGTTGAGAGCGGGAAGGCGATTTTTGGTTGGGGATTTTTACGAACTTGAGCCAGAACTAAGAAAACCTTTAAATACTTCTATTGTGAAATAATATTGGAGGTCAGAATGAATAAAAATAAAATGAAAAAAATCAATATTGTTGTTGTTTTGTCTGTTCTTTTAGCTCTTGCTTTTGGATATGTTATTTATGATGTTGTTAATGATGCTATATTAGTTAAGCAGGCTGAAGTTTATAATGAAGGTGCCGTATATGGTTATGAATTGGCAGCTAGTGAAATTTACAGATTAGCAAGCGCTTGTCAAAAAGTTCCTTTAACTTTTAACAATTATACTATCGAAGTTGTAGATATTAGTTGTATACCAGCAGGTTAGTTACTTGTATCTTTGTCTTTCTAATTGATAGGATTAAGGGGGGATACTATGAAAAAAAACTCTTAAATAAATTATCAGAAACTTTATAAAGAACAATTGTCTAATAATTTGGACTTAAGTCTATAAAATGGGACAAATTACTGAAGAAAAGATATTGAGGGTTTATTTTGAAAATCAAGGAAAAGGTTTCACAGTTAGAAAATTATCTAATCTAACTAAAATTCCACGATCTACAGTTCAGATTAAATTAAATTCTTTAAGAAAGTTAAAGCTTATTGGTAGAGAGAATGTTGCGGAAACTAGTTTATTTTTTAAAATCAAGAAGATCAATTATTATATTGAAAAAATTGTGGAATGTGAGCTGGTTGATTATTTAGTCGAAGAGTTGAATCCTTCTTGTATTATCTTGTTTGGAAGTTTCAGAAAAGGTGACTCTATTAAATCCAGTGACATTGATATATTTGTCGAAAGTTGTGTAAAAAAAGAAGTAAACTTGACAAAGTTTGAAAGGAGATTGGGGCATAGGGTTGATTTATTTATTAAACCTAAAATTTCTAATTTACACGGAAACCTGTTTAACAATGTTATTAATGGAATTAAATTGTATGGTAATATAAAATTAAAATGAGAAAAAATATTAACTGGGATGTTTGTGAGAAAAATTTTATTAGAAAAGTGGAGGCGGATTTAGAGAGAGTGGAATCTTTGAGGAAAGTCGCTTTAATTAGGCTTAGGAGAGCTAGAGAGTCTGAAGTTGTTCCTAGGAATATTTCTTTAATTGTTGAGGATTATTATGAAGTTATTAAGGAGTTGTTGGTTGCTTATTTGTTAAAGAATGGGTTTAGGTCTCAAAATCATCAGTGTTTAATTTCTTATTTTTCTAAGGAGAATCCTGAACTCGAATCTGAAGCTATCCTAATTGGTCAAATGTCTTTTTTTAGAAATAGGCTTGGATATTATGGTGAAGAAGTTCCGATAGAATTTTACAATAATAAGAAAGAGGATTTTGAGCATTTAATTAGTGTTCTCTTGGACTTATTGGGGTAATTTTAAATAAGATGTTTATTTGTTTAGATTATGACAATAAAAGATATTTTGAAAAAAGAGATTGATAGGATTTCGCTTTCTCGAGAGCAAATTCTGAATTTAGAGAGCGTCGCTGGGGATTTTATTAAGCTGTTGAAGAGGGAGGGTTTTAAGGTTCATATCGGAGGTAGTTTGGCGAAGGGAACTGTTGTTCAAAAAGAGGGTAGACAAGATGTAGATATTTTTGTAGTTTTTAATTATAGTGAAGATATTTTTAAGTTGGAGGGAGCTTTAAAGAGAATTGATTTGCCCGGAAAATTAAAAAAGGTTCACGGTTCTAGGGATTATTTTCAGATTGTTTGTAAAGATGTGTTACTTGAAATTATACCTGTTGTTAAAAATAATGACCCTGAGTTGGCAGAAAATATTACAGATATTTCTCTTAGTCATGTTAAGTATATTGCAGGAGAGATAGAGAAAAATCCAGAAATTGCTGACGAAATTAAATTAGCGAAGGTTTTTTGTCGGGCTCAGAGATGTTATGGGGCAGAGAGTTACATCAAGGGTTTTAGTGGTTATTCTTTGGAAGTATTGGTTATTTATTTCGGGGGATTTGTGAAATTTTTAAGAGGGATAGTTAAATGTAAAACTAAAAAAGTTATTGATCCTTTAAAATATTTTAAAAGCGAAAGGGAAGTTCTGACCGAATTAAACGAATCTAAATTAAATGGTCCAATTATTTTAGTTGATCCGACTTATAAATATAGAAATATTAGTGCTGGTTTAGGTATGGAGAGTTTTGAAAAGTTTGTTGAATCTGCTAAGAAGTTTTTGAGGTTACCGTTAGCGACTTTCTTTGAAAGACAAGAAATTGATATTAAGAAAATGAAAGATTTCGCATTAGCTAAAAAAGCAAAGTTTGTCGAAATTAATTTGGGAACAGATAGACAGGAAGGAGATATTGCTGGGACAAAGATGAAAAAGATATTGGATTTTTTTGAGAGAGAATTAGTTCGGAAACAGCAGAAGGTCTTGCAAAAAGAGTTTGATTATGATAATGTTGGGCAGAAAGCAAAAGGTTATTTGGTGGTTGAAGAGAAAGAAGAAATTGAATTAAGGGGACCTCCATCTGGGTTGGATGATGCGGTTAAAGCATTTAAGAAAGCAAAAAATAAAGTTTCCAAGAAAAAAGGTTATTATTGGTATAAGGAAAAAAGTGGGATTAGGGAAGTACTTAGATTAGTTAAGAAAGTTGAAAAGGAAATGGGGGCTGGGATAGAGATTTAAAATTAAGGAAGCTATTTAAATGGAGATGTCTATAATAAGTTATGAAAAAACAAAGGAAAAAAAAGGAAGTTGAAAGATTATGGAAAATTAGAAGAGAAGGCCTATTTGTTGATTATAAAAAGGTTCGTGAGAGATTAGGACTTTAAGATGTATAATTTAAAGATTGAAAGAAAGGCGATAAAATTTTTGGAAAAGTTGGACATTTCTGTTCGGAGGGATATTGATAAGAAAATTAGGGTGCTTGAAGAGAATCCTTTCCCAAAAGACAAAAAACATATTTTGGCAAGCTCTGGAGCTTCGTTACTTTGTGAATTAAGTTATCAGAAGTGGCGACTTTATTATACAATAGAAAATTGTTTTGTTGTAATTGAAAATATTGAGTATGATGGAACTGTTAATATTATTGAAGGATACAATAATCATAAATCAGGTAAAGGGTATCCTAATCAAAGAAAAGATATTTCAAGGTTGAAGAAGATTTTTAGAAAATAAAAAATAGGGAGGCATTACGGAAGTGTTTAAATTAGTTAAGAGAGTTGAAAAGGAAATGGGGGCTGGGATAAATATTAAATTAATTCTTCCAGGCTAAATCAAAAAGGTATGCAAGGGAGTTTGTGAAGAATGGTGAATTTATCCAAACCCCATAGTCGAAATCTTCGTGAACATTTGTTGGTTTTATAGTAAATATTAATTCTGTTTTATCAGCCATCACAAATCGTGCATGAATTGGTTTTGATCTAACTTCCACGCCTAATTTTTTAGAGAGCTTATTTGCTTCTTCTTCAGTGTCGCTAATTATTACTTTAACAGTAACTTTTCTTTTTTTCAATTTTGTAAAAACGTCTTTGAATGTTTTTAGCTTTGTGGAAAGCTCGTACGCAGATGATGCTAGATACACTGTTTTTTCTGCGGATTCCATAAGTGCTCGCATTTGAACGTAGAGGTTGCTTCTTCCTTTGATAGATGTTGAAAGTTCGTGATTTTTTATCGGATCTACTCCTGTTTTATGGAGATTTTTAAGTTCTTTGAATTCTACTGTATCTTTCAAATTAGAAAGTGTTTTTATTTTTTCTTCAGCGTATTTGGTCGTGTTATTTTTTAATTTTTCAATTACAACTTCGGGCTTTACGGCAATATATTTTACTGGTTTTCCTAATTTTTGAATTACAAATCCTCTTTTTTCCAAAGATTCTAAAACGTCGTAGGTTCGAGAACGTGGCACTTCAGATATTTCTGCAATTTCACCTGCTGAAGATATTCCTTTTGATAGCAAAGCTAACCAAACTTTAGTTTCATAAATATTTAAATCAAAATATCCTTTTATTTTTTTAATTAATTCTGGTTTTACTATCATTTTACTACTACTACTAAATAAAAAATTGTTTTATAAATCTTTCTATCTGTTGTCTTTTCGTAGGGGTTACAAGGAAAGATTTAAGTATTACTAGGAGCCTTTAACTTTATGAAATTTAGGTATACGTTGGTATTTTTGTTTGGATTTTTAGTCTGTCTTGGTATAGTTTATACTTTTGAGTATTTTAATGTTAGGCAAAAAATTCCATTTGGAACAGGATTGGTTGGGTTGGAAAATTTGACTCCTTTTGATAGGGTTCCAGAGGAAGATATTATTGTTTTTGAAGATAGAGTGATTTTGAAGGTTTCTGGGGTTACGCTATCCAATTATGCTGAAGGTGGAAGTATGAGTCCGTTATTGGACAAGGGGTCAAACGGAATTCGTGTTGTGCCTGAAAATGAAGAAGACGTGAATGTTGGAGATATCGTTAGTTATTTATTTGATGGGATTTTGGTTGTGCATCGTGTTGTTGAGAAAGGTATTGATGATGAGGGTGTTTATTTTATAACGCAGGGTGATAGTAATTTAGTGGATGATGGGAAGATTCGTTTTGAAGACATTCGGTATATAACAATTGGAATTATTTATTAGAAAAAGTTAGATTTATAAAGTTATGAGGGCTTGGTCAAGTATGGAGAATATAACGCTGAATATAATTCACAAAGATTTGGAACAATTAAAAGAGGCAGTTTTTGAGATGAGAGCTAGGATGGTAGATGCAGATTCTGTTTTAAATCAACAAGATTTTGTTGCGATAGAAGAATACAATAGAGAAAAAGAGGATGGGGTATTATTTTCTCACGAAGAGATTAAGATAGAATTGGGATTATAATGTTTAATATAAGGTATTCTAGTAGTGCTAGAAAGTTTCTAGGAAATGCCGAAAAAATTGTTGCTAAAAGAATATTAAATAAGATTGAAAAAATTCAGCAAATCCCTATTGTTCATGATTCTAAAAGACTTAAAGATAAAAATCTTTTTAGAGTGAGGGTTGGAAAATTTAGGATATTGTATGAGGTAGATTATAAAAATAATATATTGGGTATTGTGAGAATTGACAAAAGACCCCGTGTTTATCAATAATGGTAGAGTATAACTTTTTTAGGAGTCGTATTTTGATAGGAATTAGAAAATGAAAATTCTCCAGATTAATATTCCTAAAAATATACCGACGCTGATATAAGGCATGGCTGGATATGATTTTCCTTTTTTTGTTATTGTAAATAAGAAAGTTAGTCCTGCAAACGCACCTGCTATAATTAATAATGCTGGGATTAATCCGTAAGCTCTCATAAAAACTCCTGCTGTAATTATTGGGAAGACTACATCTCCACCTCCAAGGATTGCGAGGTTGACTTTGAATTTTTTCTTTTTTACTGACGTTGGCATTTTTTTACCCCTATATTTTTGTTTTATTTTTGTTATTTGAGCCTTAACTTTTTTAGAGGCAGAAGGGATTAGGAAACCTCCAAATATTTTTAACTCGTCCATTTGGAATTTTGCCATTTTTTGCATAATACCTGATTTCCAAACTGCCCACATGTCGTAGATTGAAATTAAAATTAGAAGAGCCATGATTGAAAGGGGAGTTAAAATTGGGACGAAGATTACTGCAATTCCTGGATAAATTAGAAGTTCAGTTAAGTTATGAATGTAGACATTCGGTTTGAATATTTTGAAGAGTGAAAATAATAACGCAATTGCTAGTGCGATAATTGAAATATTTGCGATGTTTGATAGTGGGGTGTATTTGAAAAATGCGTTGATGGAAATTGCTAGGGCAAGTGTCACGACGAACAAAAACCAGAGACGAATTACTAGTTTCCATTTGTATTTTATTAAAATAAATATTAAAGCAAAAGCTAAAGCAAATGAAAAAACAAGTGCAATGAAGCTTGGAGTTGGTTCGTCTTGAGAAGTTTGGAGTCCGAAAGGGAGAGGTCGTTCAATCGAAATAATTTCTGATTCTCCCGTCGCTGGATTAATAATTGTTTGAGGGGTTGGGGAATATGCGTTGACGATGAATATTCCGATGAGTTGAGTTAGTAAAAACATCCCCAGGAGAGTTAGTGTTATAGTAAGTTTATGTTTCATATTCATCTCTTAGTTGAATCAATGGAAAGTGGTATTTAAGGGTTTGTTTCTTTTGTATCTGCTAACGCAGATGAGAACTCAGACCGCTTCGCTCTCAGAACTCAGAGGGGAATGGGAGCCGACTAAAAATAAAAAGACAAGGGGGACTACTTCTAAGAACTTAAGGGATAAGTCGCTTTTTGTTTCTTTTTTGTTTCTTTTTTGTTTCTTTCTCTGAAAGAAGTTTTTCTCAAATTTGTCAAACATAAGATTTTTAAACGCAAGAAACCTAATAACACTAATAACTGTCCCGTATAGTTCGCTATATTGGGACTTCTTTTTTTATGATAATGCTTTTCTTAAATTGATTGAACCATCGCAACAATTTCTTAATTGATATGATGAACTTTTTGGGAAGAATACGTTGATTACCTTTTTACCGTTTTTTTGAACAAGTTTTATAGCTGGAATAAAATCTGCATCTCCAGAAATTATTATTGCAACATCGTATAAATTTTCATAAGAGCCTTTAATTAAATCTGTCGCCAAATAAACGTCATCCCCCTTTATTGCAAAATCAACAGAACCATTTTCTAAAATCATTTTTCTTAAATTACAAAGAACAACATTAAAATTTGAAATTTTCTTTATTTTGTCTAAAAAGTTTTTATGTTTTTTATATCCGTTTTCATCAATTGATTTGTCTAATAGGGCAGTATAATAAAAGACATCTACAATTTCTCGTCGGGTTTCTACTTTTTTTATTATTTCTTCAAATTTAGTTTTTATATTATATCTCTTTAAATTATGATAAAGGTTACTTCCATCGATAAAAATAGCAACTCTTTCTTTTGTCATAGAAGTAGATAGGGTATATAGTTTTAAGTTTTTGTGTTCGTTTTGTGGGATGATTAATGTATTGGGAAGATAAGTCCGCTTTTTGCTTCTTTTTTTTGAAAAGTAAAGTGGGAGTTGGAAAAGAAAAATTAAAATTTGAATGAGATTAAATAACATTTTTTAATCACAATTTTTTCAATTTTATCTCAATCTAATTGTTTCCAAATTCTTAGGGACGGTCGTTTCAATTCTTTGGGATTTGTAGATACTTGAGGCTAGGTCTAGACACTTAGATTGTTCTCCGTGGTTGATGATAACTTTTCTGGGTTTAGGCGTTACGTTATTTATGAATGCCATTAGTTCATTTCTGGATGAATGACTGGAAAATGCGTCGATTGAGATAATTTTTATTTTGATTGGGACTATTTCTGTTTTACCATTTACTTCGAATTTCGCTTCCTTTAATCCTTCTTTAAGTTGGCGACCGAGTCCTCCTGGTGGTTGGTAACATGATAAGCAGAGTCCGTTTCTTGGTGAGTCTGCGAACTCTCTTAGATATTCAACGGAGGCTCCACCAACAAGCATACCAGAAGTTGCTACAACAATACATGGTCCACCTTCAATTACTTTCTTTCGTTCATGACTTGATCCGACTTGGCTAAATATTTCTGACACAAAAGGATTTTTATTTGCAAAAATATTTGCTCGGAGTGCGTTTGATAAAAAATTAGGATATGCGGTATGAATTGCGTTAATATCCCATATCATTCCGTCGATATAGATTGGAACTTTTGGAACTTTCCCGTTTCGCATTGCATCTTCTAGAATTAACATCTTTTCTTGGGCGTGCCCGGTTCCTAGTTCTGGAAGTAAAACTTTTCCTCCATCTGATATAATTTCGTTTACAAAGTTCAGCAGTTGTTCCTCGGCATCTTTTCGTGGTGAATAGTTGCTATCTTTTCCCCCGTATGTTGCTTCCATCTGCAGTGTTTCTAGTCTTGGGAAATAAGATGTTGCAGATTCTAGCGATCTGGTTTTTCCGAATTTGATGTCTCCAGAGTAAAGATAGTTGTGGAGTCCATTTCCTATGTTAAAATGAATCATTGCTGATCCGAGTGTATGGCCTGCGCCGTATAATGTGATTCGTATATCGGGCGTTATGTCGGTCACTTCTTGGTAGTTCAGTGTAATTGAATGCTTTACCATATTTCTGATGTCTGTTGATTTGAAAAGTGGAGCTGCGGCCTGTTTGTAGGCTACTCCGATAAAATCCAATGCCATTAGTGCGGAGATGTCTCGTGTTGGTGCGGTCATATAAACAGGTCCTTTATATCCCATTTTGTATAAATATGGGATTAGTCCTGAATGATCAAGATGTGCGTGTGATAAAATTACGGCGTCAATTGTTGACAAGTCTAGTTCTGGAGCTTCTAAGTAGGGATATTTGTCTTTGCCTGAAGATGATACATCTACTCCGCAGTCTATTAGTACTCGTGAAATTGGTGTTTGTAGTAAAAAACAGCTTCGTCCAACCTGTCTTCCGCCTCCCAGTGCTGTAATTCTGACCCATTCTTCCATTTTTTCTGGATTCCATTCCTTGTAAATTTTTTCTCCGATTGCATTTAAGAATTTTTTTCGGTAAGAGTTGTCTTGGTAGAGTACCTCTCTTATTTTATCCGTAATTTTGGATTTAATTGCGGCCGAACGTTGAACTTGGGGGGTCCACATTGTTGCTATTTTAATTTCTCTTAGAATTGACCCGTTTTTCCCTATTGCTAATCCGGGTTTTTTTGATTCAATAATCATGCTACTTCTTTGTGGGTCAAAAATGATTTGTGTTATTTCAGCTTCTGCTGGAATTATTTGTCTTATTTTGGCTTCAGTTTCCTCTTGTGGCATTAGGAGTTTTTTGTCTGCACGTAATTCAATTCGTTTTTTGATAGTGTTCACTACTTCTTTGATTTGTGCGTCACCATTTTTGAAAAATGCAACATCTGTCGTATATACCACTATGTTTGCTCCTTCAAATATTGTTGAACCGACTACGCCTCTCGGCAACTGTGCTGCTATTGTTTCTAAGATATCTGCCATTTTATGAAATTAATTGTGTTCTTTGTAAACCTTTTCTACTTTTTGTTTTGAAATATGTTCGATTCCCTCTTTTGTTATTTTGAATACGTCTATGCCGTGTCCTGATGCCGTGTCTCGTTCGGATGATGCCTTGATTGCGTCTATTGCGAGTTCTATTCCTTCTTCTACTCCAATTCCTGGTTTATACATTCGTTCTAACATTCCTAAAATGTATGGCATTCCTGAGGAGAAGTTTGCATCGAAATCTTCAACTTTCATTACGCTTCCTGCTGGCTCAACTGAATAGAGTTCTGTTGTTCCATCTTTGTCCAATCCTCCGACCATTAATCCGGCCATAAATGGAATCATGGCTGGTTGTCTGATGTTTTTGTAGTTAGATGCTGCGATTAGGTTAGCCGCTTCTTTTACTGTTGATTGTTTCTTGTCTCTTAGTTCTTTGAGTTTGAGTTGGGCTCTGATTAGCTTTTTTGCAACTTCGATGTCTGAAGAGGTTCCTGTCCCCGAAATTACAAGGTATTCGTTGATTGGGCAGACTTTCTGTGTGTTTTTATTCATTACAATCTGTCCGCCGGCTGTAGTTTTTCTATCTCCGGCCATAACTATTCCGTCTCTACAGACAATTCCTACTAAACTTGTGCCCGTTGTTAGAATATTTTTTTTCAAATCTGTATCCATTTTAATATCGTAGAGTATCTCTAGAATTTATATTAGTTGTTATTTTACTTTCTTTATAAGGTTTTTGGTGGCTTCCTCTCCGTGTAAATCCTTATAAACGTGTTTTATGTGTGAATTTTATGGGATATGAGGAATTACTAGATGAGGCGTATGAGAATGTTGAGGCGACTTGTGAGTGTAGTCGGTTTGAAATTTTGAAAGTTAAGGGGCATCATGAGGGGATACGGACTGTGGTTTCGAATTTTGCGCAAGTTGCTATGTGTGTTAGGAGAACTCAGGAGCATTTATTGAAGTTTTTGACTAAGGAACTGGCGAGCTCGGGTGAGATTAAAGGAGATAGGTTGATTTTCTCGAGGAAATTGACCAGTAAGAATATTAATGAAAAGATTGAGAAATATGTGAATAGGTTTGTATTATGTCCAAAATGTCATAAATCTGATACTGAATTGATAAACGAGGGGGCGAAGTTGTTTATGAAATGTCTAGCTTGTGGTGAAAAAAATGAGGTACACAAGATTTAACGAAACTAAATTTAATGGAGGTAAAAAATGGTAGTAAAAGGATATTGTATGAAATGTGGTAAGGAGAACAAGGAGAACGGTAAAGGTAAAGAGATGAAGGATGCTAAGATGACAAAGACATCTCGAGGCGGATTTATGGCTAAGGGTAAGTGTTCTACTTGTGGATCTGGAATGTGCGCAATTATGTCAAAGGACAACGCTGAAAAAGCAGTTGCTGATGGTGATGCTGAGAAAACTTATTAGTTTTATTTTTAACAATTCCCCTTAGGGATGGGGAATTTAATTTTTTATTTGTATGCGAAAAGTGTAATGTTTTTACATATCTTAAATTTGTTTAAAAAAGTGGAAGGAAAACGACCGAAGCCGTTAACCAACCGATTGTTTAACCGAAGCTAAACAATATTCAACCGAAGTTGAACAATATAGAATGTATAATTTAGTATTTAAATGTTTTGGAATGCGTTGAGATTAAGCTTTAACGGTTTCTGTAGAAACTCTGCAAGCGAGTCTAGCTTTTGCTGATCTTATTAATTTTCGAGCTTCAATCTCTGCCTTTGGAGTTTTTACACCGATGATATAAAGTACTTGTCCTGGTTTTACCAACGCTGCTCGTCCCATAGTTTTTCCGAAGGCTCGGCTCATACCAGTCTGCATACGATCTGCTCCTGCACCAGTAAGCATTTTGTTTTCTCGTTGAATGTGATGAGGGAAGATTTTTGCTTCAAGATAGAATTCTTTTCCAATTTTTATTTGAAGAAAACGGTTGAAAAACTGCCGAACAGCTTCGATAGAATTGTCTCGTATTTGGCAGTTGTCTTTTGAAATTACGTGAATCTGGATTGGATATTCGCCCGCTGCAAATCCTTTCATATCTCCCATTTTGAATTTTACTATTTTTGAGTTTGGAACTGTCTTGATGTAAGATTTTGATCTCTTTTTGGAAACACGAGTATATGGTCTTGCGTAACGTTTGGTATATGCTGAAGCTTTTCTTAGTGCCATTCTAGTTTATCTCCACATCAGTTCCGATTGCTTGTCCTGGCAAACCTCTTTCGAAGATTGCTCGAACTACGCCGTTGCCGCCGTGTGCTGAAGAAATTTTACCTGTGATTATTTTTGGTTCTTTACCTGTTGATTTCCATTCTGCTGTTTTTCCTACGAATTCTGCTGCTTTTTCTCTAGAATCTATACCCGGAATTTCAAGGAGGAAGTGTCTAGGCTTGAATGTTTTTCGTCCTCTACGAAATTGAATAACCTTACCAGTAACCATGTTAATTATTTGAAAAATTGGTTTATAAAGATTTAGTTTAATAAATTAAGTTAAATTCACCAAAAATTTTCTTGAGGGTCTCAAGTGATTTGAAATCTATTTTTGTTTCTTTGTTTTTTTGAGCTACAAGTTGTTCTTGTAATTCTTTTGGATTTGAATTTATTAATTTATCACCCGAGATCTTTTGGATTTTCTGATTTTGAACTATGAATGTATTTGAAAGGAAAAATATTTCAGCTTCTCCCTCTTTCCCTTTAATTACGAATCGTGATTTTTCTATTGTTGCCAGTTCACATCGTTGAGAGTATTCTACTAGTGCCGTTGTAATTTCCATGGCTAATTTTCTTGCATTATCTACATCACGACTTTGTTTTGAAGTTAGATTGTCTTTTTTGTTTTTACTCTTATCTTTTGTTTTTTCAACATCTTTCTTTGTTTTGGCGATCAATTTTAAACTATCTAAGAATCTTGGAGGGAATCGTCCTTCTTGGACTAATTTCCTGTTAAACTCTTTTAATATTTCTTCTTCGGATTTCTTCTTCAATAGTGAACCTAACATACCGAAAACATCATTATAGATTTGCTCAATTGATTTTTCTTGAATTCGTTTCTCAATTTGTTCTCGTAATTCTTTCAATCTGTCGATGTAGTCTAGAGCATTTTTTGATAATCTATCTAATTCTTTGCCAGTTATGTCGCCAGGTTTCAGTTTTCCGTGTTCGTATGCTTTCCAAACTTTAATAATAATTTCTTCAAGAATGTCTGCGTATTTTTGTTCGACAAGTTTTTCTTTTTCTACAAATACTTCTTTGAATTGTTTTACAGTTTCGTAAACATTTGGAGGAGAAAGCCCGTAGAGCATTAATATTCCTTGAGTTGGTGTTGAAATTCCCCAAAATAAATCTAATGTTGCGACGTCGAATATTCGCTTATTAATAGTTTCTTTAAGTTTATTTCCTGAGGACATAAACATATCGATTGCTTCTGGAGAGGGTTTAATTTTCCCCATCTTTAGTAAAGATTTCCATGGGAGGAATGTTCCCCTATCATAAAGTGGGACACCATCTCTAATGAATGTAAACATGACAGGGTGTGCATCTTTTACTGCTTCCCAGAATTCTGTCATGAGATAAACCTGAACATTCAGTGTGTTTTTCTTTACACCAGACATAGCTTCTGCTTCCTGTATGTAAGAATAAATTATTCCTCTGAGTTTTTCTTTAAGTTCCAATCTCGGCATTCGTTTTACGTCTGTGTCGTCAATAACTATGAATACGTCGACATCCGAATCTTTTTTTGTCGTACCTGTTGTAAGGGAGCCTCCGATTACATATGAGGTTACATATTTTTCGAACTTTTTCAAAACAAGGGATTTGTGAATTTGTGCAACTCTGATATGACTTAAAAATCCTTTATCTATAATCGGATAAGACATTGCTATTGCTTCCATTACTTCAAACTTTGAATCGAGACCTAGATTCCAGAAATCAATTGGTGTTATCACGTGTATCCAAAATTTGTCGTTGATTTTTTTTGCTATTGAAATTGCGTCGAGTCGAATTTGTGCAATATTTTTGTATTGTTTCTCTGGGATAATTGTTAGAATGTGAATTAGTCTTCTTTTGGAATCTTCTTCTGATATCTCATATTCTTCTTCTATTTTTTTTGCAGCTTGTGCGGGAATTATTCCGATAGCGTCTATTAGTTTATGTTTTTTAAGAAGTTCTATTCTAAATTTTTCTATCTCTTTCTGTGCTTTACTAGTCTTTTTCTTTAAATCTTCGTCAGTTTGACTAGGTGTTGGTAAATTTCCGAGTTTGGATTTTGAGACGTAATCTTTTGCCAAATTTTGTTCTACAGATTTTTCTTCAGAATTATTTTTATGTTCTGCCATGGTTAGGTATCGAGAGTTTTGTTTTTAAATGTTGTTGATTTTTAGTGAAAATAAGTGGCCCCACCAAGAATCGAACTTGGGTCTGCTCGGTGTAAACGAGATGGTCTACCATTAGCCTATGGGGCCGAGTTTTTAGGCAACATAGGATTCATGAAACTTTTCTAAAGTTACTTTAGCCTATGGGGCCGAGTAATATTTAATAATTTAGATGTTTTATAAAGTTAATTACTGATGAAAAGGTTTATAAGTGAAATTTTGGGTTTAGTTATGTAAATAAGTTGGAGTCCTTGGACGTGAGTCGGGGGGATTCAGTCTAAGATTTATTCTTGGAAGTTTATTAGAACATGGAACAATTTGAAAAATTGGGTCTTTGTGAACATGTATTGAAAGTGATTTCAAACAAGAAGTTCGAAAAGCCCTCAGAGATTCAGGAAAAAACAATTCCGTTAATTCTTGAAGGAAAGGATATCATAGCTGGGTCAGCGACGGGTTCTGGGAAAACTTTGGCATTTGGTGCGGGTATAATTAAGAATGTAGAAAAAGGTAAGGGTGTACAGGGATTAATTTTAACACCGACCCGAGAGTTGGCGGAACAGGTTGCTCAGACTTTGGAAGAATTTGCTTATTATAAAAAATTAGAAGTTGCTTCGGTATACGGTGGTGTCTCGATGTACCATCAGATTAAAAAATTAGCTTATGCGGATATTGTGGTTGCAACTCCTGGACGTTTACTTGATCATATGCAACACAATTCTATTGACTTATCTAAAGTTGATTTTTTGGTTTTGGATGAGGCAGATAGAATGTGGGATATGGGTTTCAAACGTGATGTGGGGAAAATTGTGAGTGCATGTCCAAGAAATAGACAGACCCTGCTTTTTTCTGCAACGATTTCTGGAGATTTGGTTGATTTTTCAGAGAAGTATATGAGATCGCCAGTTGAAATTGCAGTCGAAAGTTATGTTGATGCCTCAAAATTAAAACAGGTTTACTATGATGTTCGTAATGATGAAAAATTTTCG
>DAOWDJ010000022.1 GCA_030639065.1 archaeon | reverse complement strand
TAATCTTTTGAATTCGTTGCATGGATAAATAATGTAAATAATCTTTAAAAAGAATTAGTTTAAATTTTTAATATATTCCCGAACGGCTTTGTAGACATCTTCTTTCATTCTGGGGATATAATTGATTGCGGCGGCATTTTTATGTCCGCCACCTTCGACAAATGCATTTGGAAGTTTTTCTTGTAGCTCTTTAATAAGTTCGTGTGCAGAAAAGTTCGCGGCGTCAGTTGCTCTCATTGTCATTGCAGTATTCATAATTCCAATAGATACTAATTTCTTTACGCCCTTTTCTTTCTGTAGATTATCGTGTAAAAGTCCTGTACTTCGTCCAGGTTTAGGGAAAAATCCAAATCCAGGGAAGCTGGCTTCGATTTGAATTGTTTGTAGAGTAGTGTCTCCAAGTTCTTCAATTTCTGCAGCAGCTTTTCCAATTGCAAGTCCTTTCTTGTCGAGTTCTTTAATATGTGGCGCCATTAAAGAAACTAATTCTTTTTGTTTTTCTCGAGGCTCTCCGAATAATACTCCTACATATTCTCTTACTTCCATGAATCTAACTTTAGCAGAGACATATTCTATTACTAAAGAAATATCTGAAAGTAAATCTTTGGTGTAACCGTTATTTGTAGCTAATTTCAAATATTTCTCTACTAGTTCTGGATTAGCTAGATCAATTCTATCAGCATACCCAGACAATGCAGGAAGCTGGGTTATGTTTTTCACATCTTCGTTGATAAATCTTGAAATCTCTGCACAAAGCATTCCCGCAGAAATATGAGAACCTTCTTCCTCAACTAGGTGTGGGTTAATGTTTGCTAAGACGTGTTCGCTGATCACATCTTTATCAAACCCGTGATGATCAATTACAATAATATCAGCTCCATGAACTTTTGCTTGTTGGACTGCCATTAAATCCTCTTCACCAGACCCATTATCGGCTATAATAATTAGAGGCATTTTGTTGGAAAATTTAGCTACGTTGCTTAAAGCAAATGATGAATCCTTGATTGAATCTTCGATTGCGTAATATGGAGAGGTTGATGGGGCTCTCTTAAAATATTCCCAAGCAGCTTTTGGCGCCGAATGTTGTTTTGCAATTAATGGGATGATAGCTCTCTCTAATGCATAACCAGAACAATATCCGTCGGTGTCATTATGATGCCTAACAATAATCGGTCGACTTTGAATTATAGCTAAACGAATTTCCGTAGCGGCTTTAATGAATCTGTCTTTAAGTTTTTCCAGAATTGGGTTTTCTAACATAAAATTTGTATTGACAACTTTTGCCCTATCTCTTTGTTGTTGACTAATAAGTTTCTTTAGATTTTCTTCATCAACTCCAACTTTTTTCTTAATTTTTAAAATATTTCCTTCCATCTCTCCATTAAATTCGTCAATCTTAACGGTAGCTTCAACATAATCTCCAGCGTCTATCTCTGGATAAGATCTTTCTCCGGGAGCAATAAAACCTTTTAGGGATAAATTTCCGGTTCCGTCAGCCATTGCAAAAACAGTTGGTCCGCCAGTTTGTATTACTTTGTCCACTAGTCCTACTACTATGACTTCTCTTTTCATATACTTGCTATCAATATCCACTATCGATATTTGTTTTGCTCTTTCGTATTTAACCATCTTAATCTAAATGAAAAAGATATTTTTTGTTTAAAAAGGTTGTTATACCCTCATCTCTCAAAATATTTATATAGTTTGTAATTAATTCTATTTTAAGATGGTAAATATGTATCGTATTAAGGTTCGGAATTTTTCTGTATGTGAGGTATCTGGGGAATCCTGTAAAAAATGCTCTATTAACTTTGCCGAGGGCATTTCTGTCGCTAAACTTTTTAAATCCCATGGGAATTTAAAAATGATTATTGATACAAAAGATTCAAAATTTTTAAAGGGTGGATTTTCAAATGGGAAATCTTTAGGTGCCAGAATTGATGTTTTGCCCGATGGAAGGAAATTGAATAAGTCCTACTCTTTATTCGCGCCTGGATTAATCGTGCATGATGAGAAATCGAACTCCCATTGGGATGTTATTTTTAAAAACCCGAATGGGAAGCTGTCGTATATTTATACTTTAGAAAAAGACAAATTGTCTAAGGCTGCTAAATACAAAAAAGTGGAAGAATTCGAAAAATGCTTACCTAAATTGAAACGTAATTTGCTTAAATCTATTGATGAGGATGATGTAGTGTTGCCAATGTTGATTTTATTAAAGACAAAGATGAGAGTAGGAAATGAAATTTATTATCGACAAAATCATCATAAAGGATTGACGACTTTGAAGAAAAAGGATATTAAAATTGCTGGAAATTTGGTAACTTTTGAATATATAGCTAAGGATGGGGTCCCACAAAAAATTAGTGAAAGTTTTTCAAAAAAAGTTATAAAAAAACTATATGCAACTCTGAAACTACGAAAAGCGGGAGATTTTATTTTTGTAGATTCAGATAAGCATCCGTTAAAAGATGTCGCGTTTGAAAGGGCATTTGAAAAATATTGTGGAAAGAAATTTTATCCACATATTGTCAGATCTCACTATGCTACAAAAGAAACCGAAAAGTTTTTGGAAAGAAAAAGGAAGGTGTCAGAAGATGAGGTTAAAAAGTTTTATTTGAAGATTGCTGAGAAATTGGGGCATAAGAAATTTTCAAAGAAGCGTGGGTGGGAAGACTCATACCAGGTTACTTTGCATTATTATGTCAGACCTAAATTAGTTAAACGAATCGAAAAAATAACTACAAAATAAGATTTTATTTTTTATGCTTAAAGAATTCTATCTGTCGAAATCGTTTCATAACTTTTTTGTAACTTCCTTTTTCAGCTAGGATTTTTGTTTTATCCTCGCTTAATAACCTGAAGTCGTATTTATTAGGAGAGCCTTCAATCTTGTCTTTGCCTGGATATTTTTTCCATCTTGTCGCAGATTTTTCTTTGTATTGTAACACCATATAGTTCTAAGATACCATTATATAAAAATATATGGATTAACAATAGGTTTACGAAGTTATCATTTTTTAGTGCACCTATATATTTATAAAGATTTTTTTTGTTCCCAGTATATGGAAGAAGAAACAGTAACTCCTGCAGAGACTGTTGAGACTGCCCCTGAGGCAGAATCTACAGAAACTCCAGTAGAGGAAGCCGCTCCGGCTGTGGCCGAAGCAACTGAGGAAGCTCCTGTGGAAGCAGCTCCAACGACTGAAGAAGTCGCTGATGCTCCTGAACCAGAAGCTGAAGCTCCAGTAGAAGAAGCTAGTGAAGAAGCTGAACCTAAAGAAGAGACAGAAGAAACTACTCCAGTAGAAGAAGCTGTACCTTCCGCAGAAGCAGCTTAAATCTTTTACGCAATTTTTATTTTTATAAGCTGTCGGGCGAGAAATCACCGACGTTTATTTTTTTTGAAATGTGATAATAGTATCATGTATTGTTGTGTTAGTGGGTGTTGGGAACATCGCGCTTAGAAGAAGTTTTGTCGAAGACAAAATTTGGAGAAATCCCGAGCCGAGGGATTTCTCTTCTAAGCGCTGTTAATAGACCCGAACGAAGTGAGAGCGCAGCGTGGCAAGGATTTTGGAACAAAATCCGCAGAGTAAAAAACCATTTTTCGTTTAGAATTATTAAGATGAAACAAAATTAGACAAGTTTATTAAAGTTTGATTATTTTTATAGTATTATTATGATAAAAGCATTAATATGGGATATAGGCGGAGTTCTGATTGAAGATCCAAAATATAAAGAATTTTGGAAAGGAATTCCTGAAAGTGAAGAGCTTAGAATTAAATTTGGCATGAGAGAAATAGATACAGAAGAATTTATTCGACAAGGTGCGAATTTAATAAATTTAAGCGAGAAGGAATTTCTTGAAGAATATAAAAAAGCATATTGGACAGGGGAAAGGAATATTAATGTAATTAGAATATTTCAGAATAATAAATTACGGAATTATATTTTTTCAGACACAAATCCAATACATTTACAATATTTAGAAAAGATTGGAAAAGATTTATTTGAAAGAGCTGAAAAAATATTTACAGATAAAAGAAAAAAATATTCTAATTCATATAAAGAAATATTAAAAATAATCAAACTGAAACCAGAAGAAGTTCTTTTTATTGATAACAAAGAAAAATATATTCAATTAGCAAGAGAACAGAAGATAAATGGAATCGTCTATAAAAATAACTTGCAATTGAAGGAAGAACTTCTAAAATTTGAATTAGATTTCTAATTTTGTTTCATCACTATTTTTAGGAAAATTGATTTTTATTTCTATTAACATAGGATTATCAATAGTTTATTATTGATAATCTTCACATGGGGTCAAAAACAATAATTTTATATATTTATTTGATTTTTGTTTTTGATGCAAGGTTTAATTGATAAATTAAAAAGAGAGTTAGAGATTAGAAATTTTTCTAGACAGACAACACCCGCTAACACAATCACATCAAAACTTTTTTAAACCCTCTAATTTTCTTAGTAACATGAGTATTGCAATCCCAATTCTTTAGTGCTAGAATTCCTAGTCACTACTCTATAAATTATTTTTATACATACTATGAGAAAAGTTAAAGATTTTGCGTGGAAACCTGATATGACCGTCGAGGAATTGGTCGACTCATTTGGAAATTTGGGATATCAAGCTATAGAATTAAGCGAGGCTGCAGAAGTTGCCCTTAAAATGAAACGTTCTAACGCTAAAATTTTTCTAACCTTTACATCGAATATGGTAACATCTGGATTAAGGGGATTTTTTTCACAATTGTGTAAACTAAAAATTCCGAATATATTAGTGACTACCTCTGGGGCAATTGAAGAGGATATCATGAAATCACTTGGAGAAAATTTTGAAATTTCAAATTTTCATGCGGATGATACTGCCCTTCATGAACGGGGTGAAAATCGGGTTGGTAATTTAGTAATACGGAATGAATCTTATATGAAATTTGAAGATAAAATGAATGAATATTTGACTAAAATATATGAGAGAGAAAAACGAGTTCCTGTTTCTGAACTATTACATGAAATCGGATTGTTAATTGAGGATGATAATTCAATTTTATATCAAGCTGCAAAAAATAATATACCTATTTACTGCCCTGGGGTTGCTGATTCTTCATTTGGATTTCAGCTTTTTATGTTTCAACAGAAAAATCCAGATTTTATAGTAGATACAATTAAAGATATGGAAAGGGTTGTAACTGGTCTCTCATTCGACGACAAAAAAGGTTTGATTTCGCTTGGTGGTTCAATTTCAAAACATTATGCTGTATTTGCAGCCTTACTTTCTGGAGGTTTTGATTATGCAGTTTATATGACAACGTCTCATTCTTCTTCGGGCTCTATGTCGGGAGCAACTACGCAAGAAGCGAAATCGTGGGGCAAGTTAAAAGATGATGCGGAGGCAGCTACGGTAAATGGAGATGTTTGTATAACATTCCCATTAATGATGATTAATGTTCTAGATAAATTAAAAAAAGAAGGATTATTGAAAAATGAAAAATGAATTATTAACTGCACAGGAACACAAACTCTTTGGAAGTAATGTTGATGAAAAGTATAGTGCAAATCCATATACTCCTATTGCGGTTCAAGATGGAACAATCCCTATTAATGAATGCAATAATCAGAGGCAATCGGAAGGTAAATTATCAAATATAGTTGGAATTTATTGGGGTCAAAAATATCTCAGGTGTGATATGAGTTTAGAACCATTAGATTTGGATAAAAATTCAGACAATTATGGGAAAACTTTGAGAGACCCAGCCTTGATCAAATTGGATTATCCCCTTGAAAATATGGAAGATTTTAGTAACAACTTCCCGAATAAAAGGGAAAATAAACCACGAGTTCTTTTAGAAGATGAATGAACCTCATTTTGTTTTGTCTAAGTCTAAGTTATTGGAGCAGGTGGGAGTTCTTGAAAATTTAGGATTGAAAATTTCTTATTCATATAAGACAAATCGTCAGGTTGGTAATATTTTACAAGAGGAGGTGCCGTCGATTGATTTTTCTATTCATGTTGATGAGGAAATTGGAATGATTAAAGATAAATCTAAAATTTCATTTTTTACTCAAGCTGAGACAGTTGAGAAATTGAAAGAAATTCTTAAATCTGGTGTTAAAAGTTTTGTGGTAGATAATGAGATAGACTTAGAAAGAATTCTGCGAGCGAGCGAGCAAATGAATATAAAAATTAATTTATCATTAAGGATGAAATTTCGGGAACATAGAATTGGAACTGGGAAATATTTTGTTTATGGGATGCCATCTAAAAAAGTTAATGAAATAATTTTAGAAATAAAGGATAACTCTTTGGTTAATAATTTAGGAATCCATATTCATAGGAAATCACAAAACACGTCCGAATGGGAAATTAAAGAAGAGCTTGAAGATTCTTTAACGCAGGAATCTCTTGAAAGAATCAACATGATAAATCTCGGAGGAGGCTTGCCTGTTAGATATCGAAGTTATGCGTCAGAAGTTTTGCCCTATATCTTTCAAAAACTAATAAACGTGAAAAAGTTTCTTGACGAATATAATATTCAAACTATTATAGAGCCTGGGCGTTTTCTTTCTGCTCCTTGTATAAAACTTCAAACTGAAATTATTCAAATTCAAGCTAATAATTTGATTATAAATACAACAATCTATAATTGTGCATTAGATAATATTTTGACGGGAACAAAAATGCTCGTAGAAACAGAATTAGATGAAAACAGCGACGGGCAGTATTATTTAATTAAAGGCAACTCCCCAACTCGGGATGATATTTTTAGGTATAAAGTAAAATTAGATAATCCTAATGTTGGTGATACAATTACCTTCCTAAACGCTGGCGCTTATAATTATACAACTGACTTCTTTGGTTATAACAAATTAGAAACAAAAATTATAGATTAATTTTATTTCTTACTTAACCTGTCTTGAATAAAAAATGTTCGTTTTGCGCTATCTATAACATTGCCAGCTCTTCGATTTTCTAGTGCTTCAAACATTTCTTTTGCCCTTTCTATTTTATTCATTGTAACCCCCCATCAGCTAATTTCACTCCCTTCTTCTCCAGAAAAGACATTACTGCACTATCAACAAAATTTCTTTTTGATGGAAACTCTATTTTAATTTTTCTGTCAGAAATATAATTATCAACTTCTTCATCTAACCACCTACTGACTCTAACTGCTGTATCGTTTCTCTTCATAGATGATGTTACCATAGATATACTAATGGTTACCAATGGTATATAAATGTTTTGATTTTAAAAAATAAAAAATAAAAAATAAAAAATAAAGAAATTACTTAGAATATTTCCGATCTAAAACTTTCTCTTTTGATAGAGTTGTTTTTGATGCGGTTACACCCTTTTTAGCTGTAGCTTTTTTTGCGGTTTTCTTAACGGTTCTTTTAACAGCTTTCTTAGTAGATTTCTTAGTAGATTTCTTCTTGGGACCGTTGATTAACTTAATCCCGGAAACACTTGTTCTAAAAACCTTAGGTGCTTGATTACTTGCGAATTCTTTTGCATTAGTAGATATTTTTCCTACTCTAGCAATAGCTTCTCTGATTCCTTTGTCTAATCTCATAAGCTCTAAGTTAACTTTCTTTGAAGAAGAAATTAAAGTGTCTTCAGATATTCTTCCCTTTGCATATCTATTTCTCTCTTTAACGAAATCATCCATAACAGACTGTTTTTCATCTTGTTTTGTAAGAATAACCTCTCCTACAGAATCTAGCTCTTTAGTTAACTTAGCGAATCTCGCCTCGTTCATTTTTTTTGATTGTGCCATATCACCTCCTAATTTAGTTAAGCATCGATGTGTGTCGATACTAATTAGAATAAGAATTAATCCTATATAAAGATTGCTCTTGATTATAAAATTTTAAATGTGAAAAAATAATCAACTATTACCATTCAATTATTTTTGGTTCGCGTCTGACATATTGAAAATCATTTAATAATTCATATATTTCAATTGATGATTCAATCTGGTCGTCGAAATAACGAATTTGATACTCTCTCTCATTTTCTGGATTGAATATTTCAATTATCATTTCTTTCATATCTTTATGGTCTTGAAATAAATATTGTTTATCTACTTTCATCTCTTTACCGTTAATAAAAAAGCTGTCGCCCTCTTTTAGCTTTCCAATTACTTTACTTTGTTTTTTAATTTCTACCATAATAATAAAATAATTTTATAATTTATAAAGATTTAGTAGCTCTTTCCAGCGTAAATAACTACGTTTGCTTTCTTGCCACAGATAAGACATTTGCCAGAAGCTTTCTCATTTAAATCAGCTCTCGTTCCCATTACTCGAGCCTGTAGTTTCTTTTCTATAAATTCTGCACAATTCTCACCTTCTTTATCTGAGGAACAAAAATTAAATCTTGCAATTTTCTTTGAGTTTAGTGCTGTTTTTATTTTTGCCTTATCTTTGCAATCTACAATCTTATCTGAAAAAAACTTATCTGCACGAGACAATAATCTTTTGTCATATTCTGCCCCGAGATTTTTAATTGATTCTACTAGGTTCTCAATTTTTACATTAATTTTTTCCCTGGTATCTCTAATAAAAATACTAACTTCTTTATTTTTTAATTCTTTTTCGCCTATCTCAATCCTAAACGGCACACCTTTCATTTCCCAATAAAAGAATTTGTCACCAGGTCTTTTATCTGAATCGTCAACTTTCACGTCGATATATTCATTCAATAAATCTGCTTTGATTTTTTTAGTTGCTTCCTGGATTTCTTTTGGCTTAGTGTTATAGAAGGGAATTATTACAACTTGGACTGGAGCCAATGTATATGGTAAAATTAAACCGTTATCGTCCCCGTGCATCGATAATATAGACGCTAAAATTCTTGACATACATGGACCGTAACAAGTTAACCATGGTGTTTTTTCTTTTTCTTTTTCGTCTACAAACTTTACGTCGAATGCTTTAACAAAATGCTGACTAATTAAATGGGTGGATGGTTGTTGTATAATCTTTCCGTCTGGTAATATTGAATCACTGCCAATAGTATATTCTGCGCCTGGAAATTTGTCCCACTGCGGTCTTTTCATTGGTAGAAACGGTACGCCAAAAATATTGTGCATAACTTCGTCGGTCATATTGATGTCATCTTGAACTTGTGCCTCTGCATCTTTTTTTGTTGCAAATGCGTCGTGTGCTTCAATCCAATGAAATTCTCTAGAACGAATCAGTGGTCTAGTTGCTTTCGTTTCGTTTCTAAAAACATTTGCCCTCTGGTAAATTTTCATAGGCAAATCTCTGTAGCTTCTAATCCATAAATTATACATTTCATAGAATGCGGTTTCGCTCGTAGGTCTTAGAGCTAATTTATCTTCTCCTTGTTTTTTATCTAACCAAAAAACCTCGGGAGCAAACCCATCGATATGACTTGATTCTTTTTTGAAGTTTTTTTCTGGAATTAGTGCTGGGAAAACTGCAGCTTCGTGTCCAGTGCATCTCAAGGCTGATTCATAGATTTTATACATCTTGTCAATAATTCTTGCGCCCCATGGTCTTATTACTACAAACCCTTTTACTTTGTATCTTAAATCTGTAACTTCTGCTTTGTTCAAAATCTCGCTATACCATTCGCTAAAATTATCTGACTTTGAAATGTTAAAAGTTGTTTTCTTTTTTCCCATAAATAGTTCAGTGAAAATAACTATTTAAAATTAACCTCGAAGATTGATTGATAAATAATGCGAATTGCTCACCGAAACCTGGTTTCACCCCTGACGAGCTCGGAGGGAGTCGAACCCCCGTCATCAGGGCCGAAACCTGACATTCTATCCATTAAACTACGAGCTCTTGGTAATAAAATAACTTGGAATTAACTTATAAAATTAACTAATTACGTATCTTGTGGTCGAACCCCTGTCATCATATTCACAATTCACTCTGAAATTTTTCTAATAACTTCGTTGAGAAAAATTCGAGTAAATTGCTCACCAAAACCACGACATTCTATCCATTAAACTACGAGCTCTTGGTAAAACAACCGAATATTAACTTATAAAATTAACTACCCTTAAAAATTCTCTCTATAACTGCTCCTCGTTTTTCTGCTCCTAGGCATTTTTGACATATTTTTGAACCATCTAGCGCTTCGCCGAAATGTTTTGGGTGGGACAATCCGTGACATCTCAGACAGGCTCTTAAACAATTGACACATCTTTCTTCTCCAGATACCAAGTATCTTCTCATGTGAATTTTACAAACATATTTTCCGCAACCAAGACACATCATTGCACAATCTTTGCACAGTGATTTACCACAAACGGAACAATTTTTCTTTAGGCATTTTTCACAAAATACTTTTGTGCATTCTCCACATTTCACCAAACAAGTATCACAATTAATATGCCCAGCTGAGCATAAATTTAACTGGTTTATTTCTTTTCCACAAGATTCACAGGACAACTTGTTTAAAGTTTTTGTTAATGGATTATAATTCATTTCTATGTAACGCTTGGAGTTGTCGCTGTTCAGGAAGAGGTTAAAATTAAATACTGGATAATAAATTACTGTTGTGTTAACTAATTTATTGTCGATGTTTAAACTATGTTTATGCATTGCGTCTTTAATTGTGAACTCTTGTTCTGCTAAAATTCTATTCCTTGAATCGTCGTTTCCAATTTTAACTAGGCTTTTTTTCAATCTATCTAGTTTTAATCTTAGAGGTTCAGCTTCGTCACTGTCTGCTGTTCTTAATGTTAATTCAGTTTCCTGAACTTTTTTTAGTGTGCCAGTTAAGTCTCCTCCAAGTTCTCCAACTAAACTTTTATAGTGTTCTTCGATTCTTTCAATTTCTTTTTCAACTTTTATTTTTAAAATTTCACTAACTTCCGTAGTTTTTTCTTTTAAGATTTCTTTTAATATATCACGTGCTATTTTGTAATCTTTTTCTACATGTCCTCCTGTCGCTTCATCGTTTTTTCCTTCTATGACTTTGTATCCAGATAAATCACCGTCGACAACTTTACCTTCATGAATGTAAATTTCGTTTACAACCTGTTCTGATTTATTTAGGTAATGAAAAGTAGATATAAATGTAAACCGAGAAAAGAAATTATTTTTGTGTGTTTTTACTAGATTATCGATTTCACAATTCTTGAAAAAAATAACTTTTTTTATTTCTTCATTGGGATTGACATCAAAATCAATTTTTAATAACGTTGTTTTTCCAACACCTTTCAAAAATTTTGCCATTGCTACTAATAATGCACTTCCTTTTCCGACGAATTCTGTTCCGTCTATTTGACCAGAAAAACTTAGATTGTATGGTGCAACTTTTCCATATAAATCCTCAAAACCTTTTGGCACGTTTTCTATTATTAATATATTATTTTTATTTGATATAGTGCATTGTAAATTTTTAAAAAACTCAATTGTAAATTTTTTGACTTGGTTATCCATTTAAAATTATCAGAAAATGGGTTTAAAGAGATTATCGTGATTAATCATCTAAAAACTTCTTATTATTTTCTTTTTCTATCTCATAGTCTTTCATTCCTAATGCAATCTGCTCTGCTATTTCATTAACTCCTTGACTAAACATTTCCAAATTTCCCTTCGACTCGATAAATGAATCTATTAATTTCTCTTCAATTTTATTTTTTCCAGTTTTTCCGTTGCCATCTAATCCAAGATTAAATAAAATAATTGGCAACTCTCCAATCACCATTCCTACACAACACATCTTATTGATAATTAAATCTACAACATTTTCTTCCATTGTTCCTTTTGTCGCAAATGAATAAATATACATATCTCGTTTTTGTCCGATTCTGTCCAGTCGTCCGATTCTTTGCTCTACGCTCATCGGATTCCATGGTAAATCGTAATTGATTAAATTTCTGCAAAATTGAAAATTTAAACCTTCTGCTCCTGTATCTGTTGAAATTAAGATATCAGCATTACCTTCTTTAAATGCATTAATTCTGTTAGATTTTTCTTCTCTGTCTAATCCTCCCATAAACTCAATAATTTTTAGGTTAAATGGTTTTAATTTTTCAACAATATATCTTAGAGTTGTTGGATGCCTTGTGTAAATTAAGATTTTTTCATCTTCACTTTTTGACCTAATTTGTTTAACTAGTTCAATTAATTTTTCAATCTTTGAATCTTTTTCTAACGCTTTATAATCGTCTAGTATACCTTGCGCGAAATCTCTTGTCCCGTCGTGGTAAATATCGTTATCTACAATCTTCTGTAAACTTTCTATAGCTGATTTTGATGAACTTGTAACTTTCGGCAGAATTGCAAATACTATTAATCTTCCATTAATCTCTCGTCCATCGGCTCTAAAATAATTTTCTTTTAATAAGCGAACGGTATTGTCATAAATTGTTTTTTCCTGTTTCGTTAATTCAACCGTAATAATTTTTGGTATACGTTTTTTATATTCAACTCCTGTTTCATCTCTTCTTCTACGAACCATTACTTCTTCTAGCTTGGTTTTCAACTCTATTGGATTTAATGGATGTCGCTTATTTCCTCTGTATAGAAACTTCTTTCGAAATTCTTTCATTGTTCCAAGATGTCCTCTTTTTAAAATATGTAATAAATTATATAATTCTAATAAATCATTTTGAAATGGCGTCGCTGTTAGCAATAAGAATCTTTTCTTTTGTAGTCTGTCAACGAATTTCCATCTGATGGTGTTCCGTTCTTTTAATTTATGAGCTTCGTCCACGATAACCAAATCCCATGAAATTCTATGTGCTTCTCTGTGTCTAAATTGCTGATTAATTCTGTTGAAAATTTTAACTCTATCAATTGAAGCAATCATAAAATCGTGTTTATCCCAATCTTCTTCTGATTCAACAATGTGAAAATCCAATTCAAATTTTTCTTTTAATTCACTAACCCACTGGTCAACTAAACTTGGTGGTGTTAGAATTACTATTTTTTTTAGAAATCCTCTAACAACCCCCTCCTTAATCACCATCGCTGTCGTAATTGTTTTCCCTAGTCCAACTTCGTCTGCTAATAAAGCGGTAGCATTTAAATCTCTCAATAATTTTAAAGCCCCTTCTCTCTGATAAGGCAAGTCGTAGGCTAGGTTTTTTTTAATCATGCCGTATGAAATCAGTTCGTCAATTTCGGAGTCTGAAATCAGTTCTTTTGCGTTCATTTGTAATTTGAATAATTCTGACGAATCGAAATTTCCCTTACTTATGTTTCCGAATAATTCTGACGAATCTTGCTCAAAATTTTCGTTAATAATAATATCCACCATCTTAGGAGAATACAGATATACTCGCTTTAAGAATATTATTGTCTTTCCAAACAATTAAAAATGATATTTGTTATAATGAACTAGGTGATATATGGATAAGAAATTTTGGGCGACAACCTTTACTTTGACTGGTACTATAATTGGTGCTGGTATATTGGGACTTCCATACGTTTTTGCAAAATCTGGTTTTCTTGTTGGGTTATTTTGGCTTGTAGTTTTGGGTGCCATAATGATTTTTGTTAATCTATCTCTTGGAGAAATTACGTTAAGGACTAAGGGTATGCATCAGCTTTCTGGATATGCAGAAAGGTATCTTGGGAAATGGGGAAAACGAGCTATGTTTTCTGCGATGGTCTTTGGTATTTATTCCGCTCTTTTAGCATACCTTATAGGTGAGGGCGAATCTTTATCTAGAATAATTCCTGGGAATACACCTCCGATTGTTTTTGGAATAATGTTTTGGCTTGTTATGACTTTGCTTTTGAGGGAGGGGTTGAAAGGTTTGAAGAGAGTTGAAACATGGGGTGTGATTGGAATTATTATTATTGTCTTTGGGATATTCATAAGATTTGCTCCATCAATAAACCCAGCTAATTTAACAGTTTGGAATTCGTCTAGTTTTACTATCCCGATTGGGGTTGTTATGTTTGCTTTGCTTGGCTTCACCTCAATTCCGGAGCTTCGTAATGAGATTAAGGGGAAAGAAAAACTTTTGAAACGGGCGATTATTCTTGGATCCTTGATTCCAATTGTTTTGTATATTTTATTTAGTGCTATTTTTATTGGGGTACTTGGAAAAAATGTGACTCAGGTGGCGACGTTATCTTTTGGCCCTATTACTACAATCCTTGGAATTTTTACTATGCTAACTTCTTATTTTGTCCTTGCCTTTTCGCTCCGAGATACGTTTAAGTACGATATGAAAACTTCTAAATATATTAGATTTATATTTACGTCGCTGGTCCCTCTTGGTCTTTATCTTTTGGTGAGTAGATTTAGTATTATGGGTTTCACTTTGATCCTTGGACTTGGTGGTGTTATCTCGGGTGGAATTACGGGAATTTTAATTCTTCTGATGGCTAGAAAGGCTAAGTTGACTACACGAAGTGGTAAGGATCCAGAGATTAAGGTTCCGATAAATTGGACTATAGTAATTATTTTGTCTATTATTTTTATAACTGGAATAATCTTGCAACTTATGTCTTAGTTGTATTAAATGAGGCGTCCAAAGCCTTAAAAACCCGTAAATGTATGAATTTATACAAAGATCACGAACATGAGAATTCTATTAAAATTATTAAATAATACAGGAGGAAAATATGAAGTTATACGTAGGTAATTTACCTTGGTCTGTTGATGACAACGCGCTAAAAGAGCTTTTTGCATCATACAGTGTCGAGGAAGCAACCGTAATCAAGGATAAATATTCAGGTAGATCTAAAGGATTTGGTTTTGTGACTATTGCAGATGATGCAGCAGCTAACAAAGCAATCTCAGAAATGCACGAGAAGGAAATCGAAGGACGAGCTTTGACAGTTAGTGAAGCTAGACCAATGGTTTCTCGAGATAGTGGTTCGAGATACAACGATTCTCACGATTCAGAGCCATCAGAAGCTCCAATGGCTGACCCATCAGCTATCAATGAAGATAGCAACGATGCCGAGCCAGAGGTTGTTGACGATAATTCTGACGCTGAAAAAGGCGAAGAGAAGATCGAATCAGTTGATGAAGCTAAAGAAGACGCTGAATCTGACGCTGAGTAAATAAGCTAAGGCTTGTTAATTTTTTTTATTTTTATTATTTATTGTTGAAAGAGAAAGAGAGTAATCCTATCTACTAGGGTAAGTTTGTATTTTTTCCCAATTTATATCTGGTTTTTTTGCTAAATAATATTTTGAAATTATATCTTTTCGTCCAATTAATTCTTTTGAAGTTCTATCGAAATCTGAAGATGACTCTGAGATTGTTAGATGGGGATTATAGTTGTCTCCGAAATATTGTCTTGCAATTTCGTTAAATTTGGAATTTGCATAATTTTGTACAGTAGATATAATATCTTTATGTAGTTGTAGAAGTTCGTTGGAGCGAGATAATTTTAGCACTAAAGAATTTTTATCGAAATTATCGAAATCTTGAGTTTCTATTTCGAAAGGATTAAAGTTGATTCGAGACAAATCGGAAACTAGGTTTTTTTCATATTTAGGCTCCATATGAAAAAAACAAATGGTTGAATGTAACCCTAAACCTGGTAGAACAATATTGTCTTGCCTTAAAATTAAATTGGACAATTCTTTATTTGGTTGAAAATATGCAAGATATTTCATACTTCTTAAGGTGAGCCACTTTAATATAAATATTTGTATGTTATTTTGGTAATGTCAAATAGGTAGCTCTAATAGAATTGATGTTGATTGGATAACTTTATAAAACATAATTGAGTTATTTATGTATGATAGTAAAAAAGAAGCGTGGTAATGTGACGGTTAAGAAGGGGAAGAATAAACCCGATGTCGATATTAAGATTAGGAACCTTGGGAAAGCGATTAAAGAGGATAAGAAAAACCGATGTTGTTCTGGATATAAGAATTGTGGAGGCTGTTGGATTTTTGGTTCGGCTCTTGCGATGATTCTTTCCTACGAACGAAGTGCTTCAATTCTTTGGGCGATTCTTCACGGATTTTTTAGTTGGTTCTATGTATTGTTTAGAGCAATGCAGAATTGGGGCTGGCTGTAGGGTTGGGAGTTGTGTAACTATATTGCAATAATTATTATAAACTCAAAAAACATAAAATCTTATGATTAACGATAAGTTTGAGAGTCCCGTCGAGGCAAGGGATAAATCAGAAAAGGATAAATCCAGAAAAATACTCAAAAAAAGAGGACAGGTAATTCTAATCTTTACATTGGGTTTTATTTTTATTATAATTACAGGCTACAAAAATTTGAGATTTACGGAAGAGATGCTTAATATAGTCTTTTGGTTGATATCATTTAATATAGCACTTATGTTAATACTCTCAATAACTGAAATGGGCAATAGGATATCACAACAAGAGTCCAAAAAAATAAAATTCTTTACAGAATTAAGAGAGGAAAGTTTTGAAAAAGAAATTAAATTCCTCAAAGAGCAGAAACTTAAGGAAGCACAAAAAGAGTTCAACAATCAATCTGATATTTATCAACTACTATCTGTAATAAAAAACAAATTTATATTAAATATAACACTATCCATAGTTTTATCCATCCTTTATTTTATGTTTTATTTTATGTTTACAAATATGGAACTGATAAATCAACTAATAACAATTCCCTATATTGGTCAAACATATTATGTAAATCTAATATTGCTAATTGTATTCTTTGGCACTCTTTGGTTCTTCATAAAATCAGTTCTTTATATTGCATATGTTTTTGCTGATTCTTAGACTAGCTCCCCATTAATATAATCTTATCCGGAACATCTTCTGAGATACCAATATTTGGGTTTCCCACAAATCTTGACATACTCAACTTTCCTTCAAATAACAAAACGCCAAGAATCTTAGTGTCTCCATTCTCCTTGAAAACATTCTGAATAACTCTCCTCAACTCCTCAAACCCCTCATTAAAAAAATAATCACTAGAATCCCAATAATGCATAAATGCAAAATCTTCAAAATTAAGAGCAATAATGGGGTTTATTTTTCCTTTCAACTGCCCTTTTGTAATTTTCTGGAGAACATTTCTTCTTAATTGATTTATCAATGATTCCTTCCTTAAACTTTCTGCTATAGAAGGATGCACACATACTGAGTGTATCTCAATTAAAGAATATCTACCTGGACTAATTATACAACTTTCGAAAGGATTCTTAGCAAGATTCTCACATACTGTATTCTTGAGAAATTCCTGACCCTCATTTGTTTCAGAGAGTGCTGATAATCTCTGACCAAACTCATTATAATACACAAACATATCTCGATGACTCCATAAGGCCCCCTCTAAGCCACCAAAAGATTCTATTCTACACAAACCATCTTGATTAACCAAAATTATTGGTTCCAACTCATTATAAGAACTTATAATAAAATCTCGAATCTCCTCTGAAGAGACATCTTTGCTTAATGGAACTTTATTTAAATCTAAATCAATTTGCAAGTAAATCCTTTCTGGAATTCTCTCTAAGATATATCTTGAAGCCATTTCAAAACCATCTTGAATTTTTTTCTGAAGAGGTGTCTCTCCCAAAGAAGTAAGTTCTATGTCGAATATAGTCTCACCAATCCATATCCTAAAATCATGGTTACCATTTTTTGAATTCTCATACTCAATAGAAGTCACATTATCATTTTTTGATAAATCTAAATAAAACTTCCATTCATTAAAAAGCTGGTGACTTTGATTATTTACAGCTTTTAGCTTAGACAAAGTATTCATCTTCTTTACCTTTGTGAAACCATTAATTACTGGAACGATATGCATCTCTAAAGACTCCAATATTTCCCCAGAGCCTTCCCAGCTGGCAAAATTAAAAAAGGCATTCTTTTCATGATTTGTTTCATCTAAAAAATCAAAACCTAAACAAAATCTTGTTAAAGAAGGAAAGTTTGCAAGATTACAAATTGCCCTTTTTTTCTTGCCAATAAAATAGGACTTTCTTCCTTCCTCGTCAGAAATGCCTCCAGATATTACCGCCATCATCCATTTATCATCTCCTTCAAACAATCGCCAGCGGTTCGGAAGTCGGCTCGTCGTTCGGAGAGTCGCATGACTTGGCCGATTAAATAGTTCAGGCTCGCGGTTTTCCCGCCTTGGTATTCAGAAACGACTTTCTCGTTCTCGGAAATTACTTGTCGGCATAGGTTTTCAATCGCCGTCTTATCGATATTAGAAACTTCGCCTTTGTGTTCTGCTAGGCTAAATGATTTTGGAATAAAATCATTCATAATTTGTTTTCCTTTCAGCTTCGTAATTTTCCCGTCCTCAACTGCTTTAATTAGTTCGGCTAAATGTTCGGGGAGGATTTCAACATCTTCGTCTTCCAGAGTTTTCTTATTATAATTCAAAATCCGAAGTAATTCAACAGTTACCCAAGGCAACCCATTAGCAATATCATTTTTAACTAACTCTTCAAAAAATTCTACTAGCTCCAAATTCTTTGTTAAAATTTTAGCGTCTTTTTCTCCAACTTTATGCAATTTCAAAAGTTTCTCTAATTTTACTTCGGGCATCTCGGGAAGTTTCGCTTTAATTTCGTTAGTTAATTTTTTATCTATTTTTATTAAAGGCAAATCTGGGTCGGAAATAAATCTGTAATCGGTTGCTCCTTCTTTTGACCGCATCTTAATTGTTTTTCCTAATTTTTCGTCAAACGCTAAAGTATCTCTTGTTTGCACAACTCCTTTTTCGTAATTCTCAACCTGCCGAGCGATTTCGTAGTTAATCGCTTTCTTGATTTTTTCTAGTGAATTTAGATTCTTCATTTCGACTCGTTCTCCGTAAGTTGAAACATTTACATCAACTTTGATTCCTGCGTTTTTTCGCACGGCTTTGATGTAAGATAGAGTTAGAAGTAAGCTCTTTAGCCACTCTACAACCTGCTCTGAGTCGGAAAACTCGGGTTCGGTTACGATTTCAATTAGAGGTAGCCCTGAACGATTGTAGTTGATTTTTCCGCTATCTGGGTTCCATTGTGCAGGGTCTTCCTCTAGGTGCAACTCGGTTAAATTGATTCCTTTGAATTTTCCGCCAATCGCGTTTGTCGTAGCGTGTGCGCCAGAAATTGTTGTTTGATATCCCTTAGGGTTGTCCGCCCAATTGTAATGTTTTCTCTGCCAAGCGATATTAGAATAGTTGATTCTGGATTTGAAAATCAACGCGATTTGAATTACTTTTTTAATGGCTTCAATATTCGGTGCCATTGGTTTCGAACCCGGAGTTCCTGTGCAAATTGGGCAGATTCTAGAGTTGGGTTTTTCGTCCCCGTTGGTCTTACACATACAAAATAATTTCTCGTGAGTGTCCAAATATCCGTGAATTTCCAAACCTATTTTTATAGGGAATGTTCTTTCTGTCATAATCAAATGAAACTCCAAACCTTTTTATATCTTATCAAATTGGTTGTTATATGAGAATGATAGGTGATTGTCGTAAAGAAATAATAGACACTCGTCAATTTGCAGATAGATTATATGAGAGTAAATATTCGGATGTCTTTGAAAAACTTGATAGATTTTATGATATTCCCAAAACAGATCCTTATGAGAATAATCCTTTTTTGCAAATTGCTAGGGGATTGCATGATACTGAATTAAGGTAATCTTTTTATACATCTCAAAACTTATTATTTTATGAAAACAAAAACTTTTCAACCTGGCGATCTTGTTAAGATTCATACTAAATCTAAAACATGGGAAGGTCATGCATTAGAATCTCATAGTTCTGAAATAATTTTTCTGAAATTAAAGTCTGGCTATAATATCGGAATCCGTGAAGGCGAAATCTTAGATGTGAAACTTATTGAAAAATCTAAAGAAACCAAAAAGGAAAAAGTTGAGTTGAAAAAGGATGGCAAGTTAAGAAATGTCGCGATGATTATTACTGGGGGAACAATTTCCTCGAGGCTGGATTCAAAAACTGGGGGAGTTATTTCAACGGATGCAGAAGAAATTTTGAATATTGCTCCAGAAATAAAAGAAATTTGTAATATCACTAAAATTGAAAAGCCGTTTATGAAATTCTCTGAAGACATGTCTTTCTCCGATTGGAAAAAATTGGCTGAAACATGTGAAAGGCTTCTGAACGATGATGAAATAGATGGAATTATTATAACTCATGGTACTGATTTTCTTCATTATACTGCTTCTGCCTTGTCATTTTTGATTAAAAATTTGAATAAACCAATTGCTCTAACTTATTCTCAGCGTTCTATTGATAGAGCTTCAACTGATGCTGCATTAAATTTAATTTGTTCCGCAAAATATGCAACCTCAGATATTGCAGAAGTTGCGTTGGTTGGACACAAAAACACCGACGATGAAATTTGTCTTGCAATGCCTGGAACAAAAGTTAGAAAAATGCACACCTCCAGAAGAGACACTTTTAAGGTAGTAAGTGACGGCCCGATTGCAGAAATCAATTCAGATAAAATAAAGATATTAAAAACATTTAATGCTCGTTCAAAAAATAAATTAGAACTCGATATTAAATTCGAGGAGAAAGTAGCATTAGTTCAGATATATCCTGGGCAGAATCCAGCAATTTTAGATTTTTACGAGAAAGAAGGATACAAGGGTATAATATTAGAAGTTGCAGGAATTGGGCAAGTTCCAACTCAGGATGCGAAATTTAATTGGCTTCCAAAAATAAAAAAAGCGATTCAGAACGGGATGATAATTTGTGCGACAGCTCAAACGATTTATGGGCGATTGAATCCAAATATTTATTCTGCTGGAAGAGACCTTGAAAAAACAGGAATTATTTTTCTCGAAGATATGCTTAGCGAAACTGCTCTGATAAAACTTGGATGGGTTCTTGGTCATAAGAAATGGGATGCAAAAGAGAAGATGTTGGAGAATATCTCCAACGAGTTTAATAAAAAAAGTCTCTCTTAAATTGAGAGAAAATAAAATTATTTGAAAAATTTCTTGGTACTATCTTTGAAGAAAAGATACCACATAATAAGTCCGTTTATAATAATCCCAAATGAACTTCCTATATATGCTCCTTTAACCATGGACACAATTCCTAGAACTACACCTATACTAACCATAACACCAATAACTATTCTTGCCCAATTCTTTGCGTTTAAAATACCCTTTGCTAAGAAGTAATATAGAATAGAAAACGATACAAACAGTAATCCTGCGAGAATTATAGTTCCTGAATTTGGTATAGAAACGCCTGCGCTTATAAGTATCATCGGATCAATATTCTTAACACTGTCTGCAATATTGAAAATAAACGAGCTAATAAACATTAATACCAATGCACCGGCAAAATATACAACTGCTAAAATTTTTATTCCTTCAGGAGCTTCACTAATTTTTTTAACCATTTTTAACCTCAATTTAATTAATTAAAATATGAAGAAAGAATATTTAAACCTTCACCTATTGCCTAATGTATGCAACATGATTATAAAAAACTTGGGCTTAAATCAGGACTAGAAATTCATCAACAGCTCGATAGTCATAAACTTTTTTGCGAATGCCCGAGTATTTTACGAAGTGATAAGCCTCAATATGAAATTCGGAGAACATTGAATCCCGTCGTCGGTGAAACTGGTGAAATTGATGTAGCAGTTGCTCATGAGAAAATGCAAAACAAAAATTTTATCTATCAGGTTTATGATACAAATTGTTTGGTCGAAATCGACGAAGAGCCACCACATAAAATTAATCAGGAAGCTTTGAAAATTGCTTTACAAATTTCGCATCTTCTGAATTGTAAAATATTTCCAGTCGCTCAGGTTATGCGTAAAACAGTAATTGATGGTTCGAACACGACCGGTTTTCAACGAACTGTATTAATTGCTCATGATGGTTATATTGAAATTTCATCTGGAAAAATAGCAATTGATGCTATAATGCTTGAAGAAGATTCGGCGAGAAAGGTGTCGTCAGACGACAAGACTAAAACTTACAAATTGGACAGGTTGGGTATTCCGCTAGTTGAAATTACAACTGGTCCGCACATGCACACTCCCGGGGAAATTAAAGAAGCTGCTTTAAAGATTGGAGAAATATTGCGTGCCTGTAAAGTTCGACGAGGAATTGGAACAATTAGGCAAGATGTGAATATTTCCATTAAAGGAAGTAAGCGAGTTGAAATTAAGGGTTTCCAGGATACGAAAATGATGGCAAGAACGATTGATAATGAAATTGAGCGACAACAGGAATGTGTTAAAAGTAAATCTTGTAAAAATGAAGTTCGG
>DAOWDJ010000015.1 GCA_030639065.1 archaeon | reverse complement strand
CCTCCTCGCTTTATTCGGACGCGACCTTTTATGTCCACCCCGTTTTATTTTAACTCTGACAACAACCACTCCTTTCTTTGCTTTATAACCCAAAGATCGTGCCCTATCCAACCTCAACGGCTTATCAACCCGAGTAATCGCACCAGCTCTCCGCCACTCAATCATTCTCGCCCTAAGTAACTTCACATCCGGATTCTTCCACGCTGCCCTAAGATATTTTGTAACTCCCATATTATATTCATTAAAAATTGGTTTTTAAAGTTAATCATTAGTTTTATAAATCGAAATTTTCTTGACTAATTACATGAGGCTGTGGCGCAGTCAGGTAGCGCATCGCTCTGATAAGGCGGGGGTCGTAGGTTCAAATCCTACCAGCCTCACTCATGATTTGAACCCCCTAAATGGCATCACTCATAAATCTATCTTGTAGCGCCGACATTCATCTGTTTCATTTCGTCACTGATAAAATGAGTCGGTTTCTTCCCGGAATAAGTTACATACAGAATTTCTTTTGCCCTCGAAATTGCCACGTAAAATAATCGTCTTTCTTCTTCTTCTTTATTATAATCATCATCTTTTATCATTTCAATTGCAGGATGGTCACTTGCCTTACAAGGAAAATTCTGTTCATTAGCTCCAATTACAAAAACTTTTTTTGTCTCTAATCCTTTAATTGCATGAACACTAGCAAGCGTAACTTTTCCTTCTTTGATTCCCTCATTATCACCTTTTCCAACTCCCATATCTGCCCTCACAAGATGAGGAATCCCTCTTGCATTCATAGATTGCGACAATTCCATTAGCTGCCTATTCGTTCTAGCCAAAACAAAAATATCCTCGTTCGCTACATCTGAATTAAGAATATTCCCTATAACAAACTCCTGCTCAGCTTTCTCACCCTCAAAATCCAAAATCCTAATTTCAACATTTCTAAATTCATTATGATGTTCCAAATCAGGCAAACCCATATCACTGATCGAATGGTTCATAAACTTAACAATCTCCTTAGCGCTCCGATAATTTTTAGTTAGATGAATTAAGTCAACATTAGTATGAGTTTTTTCAAAATCCAAAATATAACCTATATCAGAACCTCTCCATCCGAAAATGGACTGTCGAGGATCTCCGACGACAAACAAGTTTGGAGAAGCTAATAATTCAATCAGCTCAATTTGCATAGCGTTTACATCTTGATATTCATCAACTAGAACATGATCGAACGAAGGTATGCTATTGGGACTAGCTTTGAAAAATTTAATCGTATCAATAATTTGATCAGTGTAGTCTCTAAGCCCTTGCGTTTTCATATGCTCTTTTAGATATTGAGTAATCTGATAAATTCTCCGAGCATTATCTTTTTCTTTCTCGTCGACATTCCTACTGAAATCGTACTCATCTCCAGTTACTTTAAAATAATCCATTACCGAAAAACAATCATTCATAAAACTGTTTGTAAGCTGACCTTTATTTTTAAATTTTTTCTGAGACGATGTAAAATAATTACTCACAACCTCCTCTATGTTTAAACCCATCGACGCTAAAGCCATATTTATCGCGAGAATTTTATCCCCATATCCTTGTACTCGAATCGTTCGGCCATAAATTTCAGCCCCGTGTATTCTTAAAATTCTTTCACAAAACGAATTAAAAGTATGAATTACAACACCCTTAATACCCAGCTCAAGAAGCCGCTTTTCCATTTCCTGCCTAGCCTTTCTAGTAAATGTAATAGCTAAAATTTTGGAGACATCAACCCCCTTATATTTTACTAAAAATTCAATTCTCTTAGTTAAAACCATAGTCTTTCCAGATCCTGCACCAGCAACACAAAGTATATTTGAATTTTCCGAAATAACTGCCTTTTTTTGCTCATCATTAAAATGGTCCAAGAACCCATTTAGTCCCTCAAACCTTTTACGATCTTCATTGCTAATCTCTGTTTTTTTAAATTCAATTTTGTTTGCCAGTTTTTTTTCAGATAAAGTCGGGTTCACGATTTCGTTTCGGCCCCTAATTGTCAACGATAAAACCTTTACAAATTTATTATAGTCGCTAGTCACCAACTCAATAAACCCATTAGTCACCAATTCATCTATCTTTCTGAATATTTTGTCTTTGCCCCAAAGTAGTTTCCCAAAATTATCTAACTCATCTAGTCTATTTTTTGTAACTGATTTATTCCCATAATCTCCATTTAGAAAATCTACCAACAGATTTCTCCCGACCTGAAATGGCAATTCCATTAATGCCCTCAAAATTTTAACATAGTCTAGAGAGTCATCTCTTTTTAATTCCTCAATTTCCATTAATATTTTATCCAGAACAACCTTTTAAATTTTATTAAACCGAAACGCTCATTTGTATAAAATTATTTTCTTCATTAATTTCTCTAATAATATTTTCAGGATCCAAAACAAAATCTACTTTTTCCACATTTCTCGATAGCAACTTAACATTAGTTACCTTTAGCGTTCGGCCATATCCAACACCAAGTTCATCTAAATCAACCAAATAAACTTCCTTATCCCCTACCATAATAGCCAAATTAATCGCATCAATTCCAACAAGCCCTTCATTTAAAATAGTAATATTAAAATCTAAGTACTTTCCTTTCTTAACAGCCGTTAGCTCACTTATTAAGGCATCTGCCAACGGTTCAATAGAATATAACTTATCAATCAATTCGATCATGTCACTAGTGATTCTCTGATCACATTTTGACATATTATACATGATACTCTTGGGGTTATCCGAATGATCAAATCCAAAAACATGTAACAGCTCATGCAATTCAACAACAGGGTAATTACATTGTGGATCATTGTATAAAGAAATTTTTCCTTTTTCAATTAATTTAAATATACTAGTATTGACTATCCTCGAAGGACCACCCTCTCCAGCCACAAACAAATTTTCACCAAGCTCGATATAATTATCCGAACATCCGACGTTGATATCCGCTTCAGTTTTATTTTTAACTTCATAAAACGATATCAGATCCATTTTATTTTCAAAAATATTAAATGCCTCTAGCATCGCATCTTCCCTGACGCCAGCACATTCTTTCTCTATAAAATAAGAAATATTATTATGGTTAAATCTCAAATTTTCAACAAACACGGGAGTAGTTCCATAAGGAATAATGGTAATCTGTTCAGGAAAAATACGATCCATTTTCATTTCAATAGGGTCCTGCGGGATATTTTGATACATAAACATTAAAGAAAATGCTAATAAAATCAACATAAATATCACCAAAATTATTTTTCCTATCATCTTAATCAAACAGTTGCAGCCTATTTATTCTTTTACTTAACTATTCCATCAAATCCCCAAGCCATCAAAACTGCAAATACAGCAGAAACGATAGTTACAACGATCCAACTATTTGAACCACTAACGGCACCCAATGCACCACCAGTACCAGCACCAAGTCCAGAAATAATTACACATCTTTTTTTTACATTCATTTTATATCCACTCCCAGATCTTTCAATCTTTTAATATGTGCCTGCATGATCCCCTCTATATTTCCTATAATTTTAACCAATTCGGTTCTCTCGGCAATAAGCGTATTTAATGCACCCTTGTGAAAACCAATTTCTTGATCACTAGACATTTCAGATGATTCAATCTTCTCATTTACATCGTTTGACTTTTTTGCAGAGTTAATCGCACTTTCTAAATCATTGGCATCCATAAGAAAAACAACAAAATTTAATTTAAAAAACTATCCCCGCAATTCTTTTAAAGCAGGATTTATATAAAAAGGAATGGGAAGAATTATGATTAAAGATTTATCCTCGATGGAAGGAAAGAACGTTGATATCAAAGGGTGGGTAGATACAATCAGGGAACACGGGAAATTAATTTTCATAGAGGCTAGAGACATCACCGGCACAGTTCAGACAATTACAACAGCAAAAGATGAAAT
Source organism: archaeon (assembly GCA_030639065.1). Taxonomy (GTDB): domain Archaea; phylum Nanobdellota; class Nanobdellia; order Pacearchaeales; family GW2011-AR1; genus JAGVXH01. The sequence continues at coordinate 28,288 of DAOWDJ010000015.1, read as the reverse complement.
CAATTTCAAAATCGCAAAATCTCTTTCCAAAGAATCCTGTATTAGAATTAAGGGAGAAGTAAAACCTAGGCCGGAGGGGACACAAAATAAAAATTCTCCTGCAGGAAATGTTGAAATTAAAATCGAAGAATTAGAGATATACACAAGATGTCCAGTGCTTCCATTCGATATTGATAACGAAGAAGTTGGGGAAGACATTAGATTAAAATATAGATACCTAGATCTTCGAAGACCATTGATGCAAAAGAATTTACTTCTCAGAGGAAAAATAATTAAGCTAATTAGAGATTTTTTATTTGAAGAAGGGTTTAACGAATTCGAAACTCCGATGCTTGCCAAATCAACTCCAGAAGGAGCACGAGATTATGTAGTTCCTTCAAGAACACAACCAGGAAAATTCTTTGCGCTTCCACAATCTCCCCAATTATTTAAACAACTTCTGATGGTTGCAGGCTTTGAAAAATATTTTCAAATTGCACGATGCATGAGAGATGAGGATCTTCGAAGCGATAGACAACCAGAATTTACACAACTAGATATTGAGATGTCTTTTGTTTCACAAGACGATGTAATTAATTTAACAGAAAAATTACTTCAAAAAATATGGAAAGAAATTTTAAATGTGGATATAAAAACACCATTTCAAAGAATAACCTACGATGAATCTATGAAAAAATATGGAATTGATAGACCGGATTTAAGAAAAGATAAAAATAATCCTAATGAATATGCATTTTGCTGGGTGACAGATTTTCCATCGTTTGAATATTCAAAAGAGCACGGGAAATATACAGCGGTTCACCATCCTTTTACACACCCAGAAATGGAAAGTTTTACCAAAAATCCACAAACTGCTAAAGCTATAGCATACGATATTGTATTGAATGGAACAGAGATAGGAGGAGGATCAATTAGAATCCATGAAGCAGATATTCAGGCAAAAGTTTTCGAAGTTCTAGGAATTGACGAAAAAGAACAGAAAGATAAATTCGGATTCTTACTAGATGCTTTGAAATTTGGAGCACCACCTCATGGTGGAATTGCATGGGGACTAGATAGATTAGTACAAGCCGTATTAAATGCAGAATCAATTCGAGAAACAATTGCGTTTCCAAAAAACAAAGAAGCTCGGGATCTAATGACGGATGCGCCAAGTTCAGTTTCTGACAAACAACTCAAAGATATTCACATCAAATTGGATTTACCCAAACAAGAAAAAACTACTTCTAAAAAGTAAAACTTATCTCAATAAATTTTTAAATTTATTTCCAAACATCACACATTACTCCTACCTAAAACTATCCTCTAAAAAAAAATATAATAATCTCTTTTTATTGAAGCTACTCAATATAGCCTCACTTCTTTTTCTTTGCTTTCACTTCTACCACTTCTTCTTTTATCTCTGCTTCTGCTTCCACTTCTTCTTTTTTCCCGAACAATTTTTGAAAAAACTTTTTCATTTTGAATATCCTCCTCTTTTTATTCATTTTATTAACCATTCACCTATTTAAATTCTATTGTTTATTTAAATTTCAACTTTAAACCATCATCCTCACTTCTTGGTATAATATGAAAATGCAAATGTGGAATTTCTTGTTGTGCCGCTTTAAAATTACTTTGAATTAAATTAAATCCGTTGCTATTCTTTTGGCTGATCCAATCTCCACCAATTTTTTTAACCAAGCCAACAAGTGCAGTTCCCAATTCATCTGGCATATCTAAAATAGTTTCATAATGTTCCTTGGGGATAATCAACACATGTCCTTCCGAAATTGGATTAATATCCAAAATCACAATAAAACTATCATTCTCAAAAACCTTCTCGCTTGGTATCTCTCCCACAATAATCTTACAAAACACGCACTCTTCCATATAAACATAACAACCCCAATTTTATAAGCTTATAGTATCATAATAATTAAATGAAAATAAATTATTTTTTCCAATTATAAAGAACAAGCCCTACATCTTCTCCGTGGTATCCTTTATCAACATCTTCCAGTGACCCTCTTTTTGCATAAGCGTTACCGAAATCTTCAACCCAGGCACCTGGACGATGAATTAAAGCTGGAGGATTAATAGAAGAAACTACGGCTAAATGATGCAAATATCTTTCTTCCTCGTTTACTTTAGACCAAGGAAATGGATCTTTCCCGGATTCTTTTCTTCTAGACTCCCAAGCAACAAAACATCCCTTTTCAAAATCTTCAATCTTCACTAAATCATTAAAATACTTAGGATAAAAATGATCACTTGGGCAAAATCTATCGATATCTCTTTTACCAGAATAATAAAGGGCACTACCTATACAATTGGTAGGAATTACTGTCTTTCTAGTTTTTTCAAATCTTTCATTAAAATTAATCATGTGCGATAATGAGATATAAATCTTTTAAACTTTACTACAAAAACTATATCATCAATTTTATAAACCTTATCGAACTATTTTTAGTATGAGTAATTCACTTTGGCACGAAGTCAGCGAGAAAGAAAAAGAAAAAATTAGAAAAGAATCTAAAAACCTCTTGAACGAATTTTCATCTAAGTTATCCAAAATAAAAACTACAGAAGCACATTTTGAAAATGGAGAAGGAGTCAGAGAAGAAGGAGATGGATGGAATACTGACCCAGATTTTAGAGACTTGACGCTTTTGAATGCGCCTTTTGTTGAAGACGATTTTATAATAGCTGAAAAGGGGGCTTGGAAAAAATAATGGAAGGAAAATATATCGTTGTCTCGGGTCCAATAATAATCGAGAACGGAAAATTGTTGACAGTTAAAGAAGGAGATGATGAATTTTATAAACTTCCTGGAGGAACCTTAGAAGAAAAGGAAAATTTGGAGGGAGCATGCAAAAGAGAAGTAAAAGAGGAAATTAATGGAGAAATAGATATCATGAAGCCACTTAGCCCAAAGGTATTATGGGAGAACCCTCACACAAAAGAAAAAATGGCGATAATTCTTACAAGCTATTTGGCAAAACTAAAAAATAAAGGAAAGATAAAGACTACGGATGAAACAAAGGAAATAATTTGGCTTGACTTGAAAGACATAGACAAATGGAAACACAAAGTTTCTCCCTACACACAATTCTTAATCGAAAAAGGAGATATAAAATAAAATGACATTAAAACATAAACTCAAACAAATCAAAGAAGGAAAACTTTCAGCACTAAAAAATGTAATGAATTTCTCAAAAGAAATCGCGACTCCAAAAACAAAAGATCTGAATATTTTTTTATCTCTAAACGAAGATGCAATTGAACAAGCAAAAAAGATAGATAAAAGAATTAAGGAAAATAAAGCAGGAAAATTAGCAGGATTATGTTTCGCTATAAAATCAAATATATCAGCGAAGGGGATGGAAACAAATTGCGGTTCAAAAGTCTTAGAAGGTTACGTTTCGCCTTATAATGCAACGGTTGTAAACAAACTTTTAGCCGAAGACGCGATTCTTTTAGGGATGCTAAACATGGATGAATTTGCCTGTGGGGCCTCAGGAGAAACATCGGCGTTCGGTCCTACAAAAAATCCTAAAAACCCAGAGTTAATTCCAGGAGGTTCATCTTCTGGTGCAGCAGCTTCGGTAGCAGCAGGATTATGTGACTTCTCACTAGGTTCAGATACGGGTGGTTCAATTAGAAATCCAGCATCACATTGTGGGATAGTCGGACTAAAACCGACTTACGGAGCAGTCTCGCGATACGGACTAATCGATATGGCGATGTCGTTCGATTGCATCGGTCCATTAACACATTCTTCAGAAGATGCAAAATTAATATTTAATGTAATTAAGGGACAAGATAATTTCGATCAAACTACCAAAGATACCACAAAAAATAAGCTATCAAAAAAAAGGGCAATAGGGTTAGTAAATGTTCATGATTTTTGCTCGAAAGAAATTACAGAATTAATTAAAACCAAAACAGATGAAATCGCGAAAAAAAATAATTGGAAAATTAAGAAGATAAACTTGCCACTAGATATTGCAATTCAGACCTATTACATAATTGTTTATACCGAATTTTTTTCGACAACACGGAAATTTGATGGACGGAGATTCGGGAAAAAAATTGAAGAAACAGCTGGTCCAGAAGTCATTAGGAGAATCATTGGAGGCTCTGAAATAACAAAAGCAGAACACGAAGGGAAATACTACCATGAAGCATTAAAGGCAAGGAATTTTATCAAACAGCAGTTTGAAAAGATATTTCAAGAAGTCGATGCAATAATTCTTCCAACCGTACCCAAACTTCCTCACAAAATTGGCGAATCTATTCCAATTAAGGACATGTATAATTATGACTTATTTACAACACCAGCCTCGATAGCAGGAATCCCCGCAATTTCAATTCCTGTAGGAAAAATAAAAGAAAAAGATGTAGGACTTCAGATTTTAGCACCACATTTCCAAGAAGAATTAATTTTTAAATTAGCAAAGGATTTTGAATGAAAACTAAAAAAATTGGAGAGTTAAATTTCAAAAAATTTCAAACCGAAATCCATACAACTACAGAAGTAGAAAGGGTCTTTAAAAGAAATAAAATCTCACTAGCAACTCTAATTCCTACAGCATGGCTTTGGTATGATGCTGAACTGCTAGATGTTCTTGATGAAAATGGCGACGGAAAACCAGATAAAAAATTTGGAACAAAGTTTAAATTAATCTATCTCCTAGAATCTGGCAACATAAGAGATATAGAACAGCAATCTTTATTACTTTCCAAAACCACAATAAAAAAGATAAAATTAAAATATGTTGCACTAAAAAACTAATATGCCAAAAATAACATTTCAAGAAGCAAAAGAATTTTTAGATGATATAGACAACGAGGACAATGTTGCAATTATTCACCATGACGACGGAGACGGCTTTTGCTCCGGGATTTTATATTACGACTGGTGTAAACAAAAAGGTGCAAAGGTTGAGGAATTTACTTATGTGCTTAATAAATCCAAAATAAAAGATTTTGGTTTAGAAAAATTTAATAAAATTATTCTAACTGATATAACTTCTGAAGTTGTAGCAGAGGAACTTAACATTATTTCAAATAAGCAAGTTTTATACCTCGATCATCACCCTGAAAAAGGAGTTTTCCCTAAAAATATTTTAACATTTATTACAGACGATGGAAAATATATTCCTTCATCGAGAACAGCAGGGGAGCTAACAGGATTGAAACCCTTCTTGGCATTAATTGGGACAATTACCGACGCTGGAGATTTGTATCAGGAGAATCAGGATTACATAAATTCTCATTTAGATAAACTCAATATTTCTTTAGATGATTTTAAAAAAAATATCTCAAGTGTAGTTTCAAACACAATAAATTATCTCGATAAAGATCCCAATAAGACATTCAAATTATTAGAAGAATTAAAATCATTAGAAGACGTTGCATCTCTAAGGGTATATGCAGATAAAATAGAGGACGAAATACAAGAATTTGTGGAAAGATATGAGAAGAATAAAGAAAAATTAGGAGATGTTAATTTTTATTACTTCAAACCAAAACTTTCAGTTAAGGGAGCTGTAACCGGAATAATTTCTCATAAAAATGTAGACGAAGTATATATTTTTGCCTCACCAAAAGAAAATGGAAAACAGATTTCTCTTTCAGCAAGAAATGCCTTTAAGGAAATAAATGCGATAGATTTATTGAAGAAAGGAACATTAGGATTAAAAGATAGTTCAGCAGGTGGGCATGTACGAGCAGCTGGCGGAATGATTCTTGCAGAAGATTTAGACAGGTTTAAACAGAACATTCGAGAATTCTTAGAAAACAAATAGTCTACTTAATATTAACCAAGATTTTTTCTGCAGAAATAAATTCCTCTTTCCCACTTTTCATATCCTTAACCTTAAATTTCTTTTTCGCAACCTCTTCTTTTCCAACAAAAATCACTTTTTCAATTCCTTTCGAATTTGCATAATCCATTGCCTTTCCAATTGACTTATCTAATAAAAGACTAACTGAAATATCATTATCCCTCAATTTCTCAGCCAATCTAATTGCATCCCCGTCTTCGCCAATTGAAATAATTTGGATTTTAGTTGTATTACCTTTGATTTTTGACAATAAAGATATTGGTTCTAGTCCGAAAGAAATTCCCGTAGATTGAATATCATCAATAAGATAACTTCCACCTCCACAAAGAGAGACATTTAAATTCTTTGACCAGATTTCAAAAACAGTCCCGTTATAATATGAAAGTCCTCTCGCTAAAAACGGTCTGAATTCAACTTTAAATCCATAAATTTTACACATTTTTTTTAATTCCTTAATTTCCTTATAGAAATTATATTTCTCAAAACTCTTCTCATCTCCAGTAAAAATCTTCAACAGTTTCTCTGCTCCAAGTTTTTTCAAATTATCTGCAACTTCTTTTTTCGACAACTTGTCTAATTTATCAAGTTCTCTAACAATTTGCTCTCTATCTTTTTCTTTAATACTCTCCGAAGTCAAAATTTCATTTATCAATTTTCTATTATTAACATAAATTTTTACTGGCAATCCCAACTCTTCAAAAATATTCTTTCCAAGTTTCAAACATTCAGCTTCATCCTTCATGGAACTCCCAATAATATCAGCATCACACTGAACAAATTCTCTTAGTCTCCCTTTTCTTATTGGCTCATCCCGAAAAACTTTCCCAATCTGATATCTTTTATACGGCAATTTTTGATTCTTCGCAATTCTCTTTAATTGAAAAGTAAACTCATACCTCAACGCCAACTCTCGCCTTCCCCTATCTTCCAACTGGAATACATCGCGTACAGCCTCGTCATTAGGATTGGCCCCTTTTACAAATTCTTCAAACTCAATCGTTGGAGTCTCCGCAGGTTCAAAACCATAAAGTTCAAACTGTCTTTGGATAATCTTTCTCATCTTCATTCGTTTCAAAGCTTCCTTATTTGTAAAATCCTGGAAACCTTTCACTGTTTGTGTTCTCATTACAGAATAAGCAAAAAAGCCTTTATATCATTTCCTAAAAATAACAAAAGCTAACATTTTCTTTTTAATTCGAGAGATTTTCATTGAAAAATGTTCCGTAGTGTACTAGCGTACATAAGGGTTATTTTTCTGTTAAAATCACAGAAGAAAAAAGAAAATAGACGGAAGGCGAGAATCGAACTCGCGTCTCACGGACCACAACCGTACATTCTACCATTGAACTACAACCGTCATTAGTAATTTAGCGAGAATTTGGTATAAAAAGTTTATTATTAGCGGATTATACACAAAATTCAAGGAGTCCCCAAATTTTATAAACTTCTGTTCTTTTCATACGTTATGAGAAATGTCATAGTTACAAACATGAATAAGATTAAGAAAGCTGTGCCTGTAATTGAAAATAAAGTAAAAGTCAAAATCGGGTTTGGGAAGGGCAATATCTCCATTAAGGGAAGCGAATTAAACGAATATTTAGTTGAAAAAGTAATAAGAGCAGTAGATTTTGGGTTTAATATCGACGATGCATTATTGTTAATGAGCGATAATTTTCTTTTAGAATTTATAGAGGTTAAAGAGCACACACATCGGAAAAATTTAAAAGATGTACGTGCAAGATTAATTGGAACTGGGGGAAAAGCCCGGAAAACAATTCAAAACTTAACCGGATCAGAAATTGTAATTCAAGGAAATACTGTCGGTGTAATTGTAGATGCCGATCATTTGGATGCGGTTATGCAGGGAATCGAATCACTAATTCAAGGAGCAAAACACGGGAATGTTTTTGCATATTTAGAAAAGCAAAATATCTCAAAACGTAAATTCGAGAGAGATGACCTCGGCCTAAAGAAAGGGATAGAAGAGGAGCTGGATAATTAATAGATAAATTTATATAGTCTGTTGTAATTCCAAAATGGTAAAGATGGGAATAGAATTTGATTTACCAAAAGATGATAAGACAAGAAATGTCTTCACAGAGAGGGCAAAAAAAGGCTACTTAGAGGTTGCTAAAGGTATTGGAGAACATATGATGTCTAGTGGGGAATATGATAGTGTAGACGAAATTTATATTTTTCATAAAAAGAAACAAGTTTCAGTATGTGGGAGTACTAGGATAGATATGATAGAGTATTCTGCTAGATGTCCAAATATAGATGAAGAGTTTTCATCTAGAGGATTCAAAAAGTTTTCTAAAAAATTTGAAATAACATCAAGCGAAAAAAAGAATCTCTTAGAAATTGTTCAAGATTTTAAATAAGATAGAATATATTTATGCCTTAATCGTTAGTTTTATATATCCAATTTTTGATAATTGATTATGCTTTTGTAGCTCAGTAGGTAGAGCGCACGGCTGTTAACCGTGATGTCGGAGGTTCGAGTCCTCTCAAAAGCGTAGCTTTCTAGGACGTCGAACCGCAGACAAGTCGGAGGCGAAAACCTTTGCTCGAATTTTTCTCAACGAAGTGATTAGAAAAATTTCAGAGTGAAGTTTGAGTAGAGTCCTCTCAAAAGCGTTGTTTTTAGGACATCAAACCGCAGATGGTCGGTGTGAGCAAAACGCTTCGAGAAAAAACAATCTAAATTCTATAGTTTTGTGAAATGCATTTTGTGATTAAATATGTTCAAAAACTTTATTTCATCAAAAACGGTGTTGTTATTATATAATTGAACACAAGACTTATAAATAAACCGATAGATATTTATAATAGTTGTGCTATAAATTAGTAAGATTTAAAAACGAAAAAAAATGGAAAAAGATTATACGCCAAAACAAGACATAGTAAGCATACTAACTCTTGATAGACTTTCTTTGACAGAGAGAGCTGTTAATTCAATTATAAAAAATAGTCACGAGGATGTAAAGATGATTTTTCTAGATAATGGGTCTAAAGATAGAACTTTAGAATATTTAAATGATTTAAAGTCACAATATTCAGAGAGAGTTACTGTTTTAACAAGTGATGTGAATTTGGGGGTTTCTAAAGGAAGAAACAAAATCATAGAATATGCAATGTCTAAATACGGAGATGATTTGAATTGGGTTTTAAGTTTAGATAATGATTGCTTAGTTCACAAAGGGTATGATGAAGCAATAACTAGTGCTATTCGAGAGGAGGGGGCACAGGTGGTTTGTCCCAAATTAATTCAGCCAGATGGAAGTCCGTTTTATAATGCCAACATGGGTTTTATGATTGATTCTAAAAATAAGAAGTTAAAATTAGAATATGAAGTGCCAGGAGAAGGAAGCCCTCAAAAAAGAAGTGGAATTTCTAGATTAGAATCAGATGTTATATTAGGAACAAGTGCAAAAACTCCAGAATTTATTAAGAAAGTCGGAGGATATGATGAAGGACATAAAATAGGTTGGGAGGATTTTAGTCTTTCATTAAAAACTTTAGGTTTGACAAAAGAATCATTTGAGTATTGGAGCGAGTTAAGAGGAGGCCAAGAAGGATGGATTTCATTAACAGAATTGATGAATGGAGAAAATAAGCCTTTAGCAAAAATAATTTTTGAACCAGAATGTCTCATTACCCATGATCATCCTACAACTGAAGAATTTAAAGACTATGAAGCAATAAGAAGAAAAGTTAAAACGATAAAAGAGAGCACAGATCATTTTGAAAATGTTTGGGGAGTAAGACCTGTTTCTCGTAGAGATTAAGGAGACGGCTTGGCGTGGAAAAAGATTTAAAAATTTTAGGTTATGCAAATCTCTCTAAATTAGATGACATGATGGATAGACATTTTGTATCCACATTGCATGCTGTTTCTGACGAGGTAACCCAATCTCCAAAGGATATAGCTGAATTAAATGAATATATCGAAAGGGGGGAATTTACACATGTTTTAATACCTGACGAGCATTTTCATCAACTAGAAGGAAGCTTAACGAATTGCAATATTCCTGTCGTAGAATTTCTCCAAGATCACTGGATTCCTTGGGCTGTTGATAAAAAGAAAAAGTATATTTTAGATAATGGGATTAATCATACGGTCACTTTCAATCCTAGGTTTCTAGAGCCATATGCGGAAATTTCTAATCTTTATCCTTCTGCTATTAGCTATAATGATGAAATTTTCCAAGATGATGGCTTAGAAAGAAAAATAGATATTTTAATGAGTGGTGCAACTAGAACTCATGAACCATGGGTTTATCCTGTGAGAAATTGGTTGGCTGAAGTTTTGCCGAAGATTGGTATCAAGGAAGGCTTAAATATTCATCAGCAAAAACATCCAGGATATTTTCCAGGAAAAGAAAATAATTGTGAAGAAGATTATTCGAATTTATTAAATCAGGCAAAAATAGCTACAGGTGGATCAAGTCATTGGAGATTACCTTTAAAAAAGTTCTATGAAATTCCTGCATCTGGAACGATATTGTTGAGCGATCTTCCAGTTGAAGATGCTGATTTTTTTAGAAATAGAATTATAGAAATTGATCCTGAAAAAATAAATTCTAAGAAGTATGAGGACCAGTTGAGAAGGGAAATTATGGAGGTTTTAAATAATTATGAAAAATTTAAAGAAGAATTGCAGCCATTTAGGACAAAGAGAGATAGATTATCTAGAGGGTATAGTGGAAGAGCATCAGATATTAGAAAGATTTTAAAAACAATAAAATAAAATTTTAAATAAAATAACTTCCAGATAATTTATAAACTTCTTATCCTATATTATTTTATGCAATTAAAAGATGCGATTGAACAAAGAAAGAGTGTAAAAAAATTTGATTTAAAAAAACCAGATTGGCGAAAAATTATTCGAGCTATTGATGCAGCTAGATTTGCCCCAAGCGCAGGAAATCAATTTGTGACAAAATTTATTTTAGTTTCAGATGAAAAGAAGATAGAAAAATTAGCAGCTGCCTCTCAGCAGGGTTTTGTAGGAAAAGCTCAATATGTTGTCGTGGCTGTTTCGGATGATTCAAATTTAATAAGAGATTACGACAAGCGAGGCGTTCGTTATTGTGCCCAGCAAGCAGGAGCCGCAATTCAAAACTTTTTACTAGCATTAACAGAACAAAAATTAGTAACGACCTGGATAGGATATTTTTATGACGAACAAGTCAAAAGAACTTTAGATATTCCTGAAGGACTACATGTAGAAGCACTTTTCCCAATTGGAAAAGAAACAAAAATTAAAGCTAAAGCAAAACGAAAGAAGGGGTTAGATAATATTATTTACTTTGATAAATTTGAAAACAAGAAGATGATCGAAGAAGTCAAAGTCAGCAGAAGTGTTCACTAAAAAATAATTTGATTCTCGCCTCAATAAGAAGCGAGAAAATAAAATAAAATAAAAAATTGGTTTTGTTTTTAACTTAAATCGTCTAAGCCGAGTTCGTTGGCGCTAATTGTATCGTCGTTATCAAAAGTACTAGAATTTTTCCCTAAGATGTAAGGAGATTTAACTCCCGTCATTATTGTAATGACTCTTACTCTTCCCTGGAATTCTTTATTGACTCTTGCTCCTATAATAACCTGTGCTTCTGGTGACAAGTTTTCTGTTACAAGACGTCCAATAGTATCAAATTCTTCAAGTTTTAAATCAGGACCACACGTAATATGAACCAATGCACCGGTTGCTCCTCGATAATCTACATCCAATAACGGATGAGTCAAAGCTTGCTGTACTGCCGCATCCACTCGCGCGTTTGAATTGTCTTCACCAATACCAATCACCGCTACGTCACCGTTCTTCATAATTGAAGAAACATCTGCATAGTCTAGATTGATTAACGACGGTAATGTAATTGTTTCAACAATTCCCTTAATCATCGTGGAAACTAATTCGTTTGCGACTGCGAAAGCTTGCTCCATTGGTAACTGACCAGCGATGTCGACTAATCGATTATTATCTAATACAATCACTGTATCGACAGCTTCTCGAAGTTCTTGAAGACCGAACTCTGCCTTATCAATTCTTGCTTTTTCTGCCTCGAAAGGCATTGTAACAACTGCGATTACTACCGCTCCAGCTTCCTTAGCTAATTGAGCAACTACCGGAATTGAACCCGTTCCGGATCCACCTCCCAAACCAGCCAGAACAAAAACCATATCCGAATTCGAAACAGCTTTTTTCAGGTCAGTAAGAGATTCTTTGGCAGCTTCTCTTCCCCTCTTAGGATAACCCCCACACCCTAAACCACGTGTCAGTTCCCTACCAATAAGAATTTTCTCGTCGGATTTTGTGATAGACAAATGGAGTGCGTCGGTGTTGATACCATAAATGGTAGCACCATTAATACCCTTATTGAAAAGCCAGGTCGCCATGTTACATCCACATCCACCGCATCCGAAAACTTTGATGTTAGCTTTTCCAGCTTTCAAATCATCAAAATTAATAGAGTTAGCTTCTACGTTTTGAATTGCTTCTTTTGCAAAATCTAATGGCATTTTCTCTTTTTCATAAACCTCCTTTCAAATAATTCATCTAAACCAAAGAAGTTTTTTATTTAAAAATATATAGGGGGTAGATTGAATATTAAAGAGGACTATTCTTCTTCTATAAACCCTAATTCTTTTTCAAATTCTCTACGTTCGTCATCGTGAATCTTCAAAGCTATATGTATATCCTCAAAATGGATAGGTTGCCTTAGGAAAATTTCACTATTATTTGAAAGATGCAACATTGGGACGAAAGATGCAAGTTTTTCTTCTTTTGTCGGAGCAAGATACGAGAATTTTATATGAGAATTATTATTTTCAATATGGTTTTTGACAATGCCGAAAATACTTTTAATCCTCACTTTTAATGGAACAAAATTACCTTTTGGCATAACAGTCAATATGGATTTTTCTGCTTGACGTCCCTTAATTTCTTTTTTAATACGACGACTCTCAGTATTAATCGCCGAATCAAGAGCATTCATCAACTCCTTCAACGTTACCTTCTTATGACGCGCCATCGGCGTTCGCGGAACCAGAACCGGCAAATCATCTTCATCAATCATAATTCTTTCAATTTCATATTTTTTATCTTCCTTCTCCCCGTAAAGTGCATTATTCAAATCCTGAATATACGAATTAATTAATATCTCAGATTTAAGTCGTAAGAGGATAGAGCAAGCAAGCAATATTTTAGACGAAACAAAAAAATCCGCATCTTCCATCTGTTGAATTACCTCAATATATCTATCAGCCAAAACTCCTAGATTAATATCCCAAGGATCTAACTGCTCGGTTTTAATAAGATCGTAAAGTATAGTCTGCCAACCCAGTTCCTCACTAGAAATTAAATTAAAGAATTGATCCTGATTAATTTTATCACCTTTTTCCATTTCTCTAAAAAATAATTTAAGTTAATAAAGATTTTCTATAGCATAGTGTCACTGACCAATTACAACAGACCGAAAGCTTTAAAAAGTATTACTGATTAGTTATACTATCACCTCTTTTTCCCCAGGAGAGAGCGGTAAGGCATCTATTTTAGCGCTTTACTGCATCTCCTAGGGTTTGATAATTTTCTCCGAAAATTTGAAACCCCGATGAATAATCTCTGCTATATAATTCAAATCATGTAAGACTCAAGATAAACTATTGAAGTTTAGGGCAGTGAAGAATTATTCTTTCATCACAGAAATAAAGGATTTTATTATACCTGGGGATTTTTCCCATTTTACTTTAGGTTTGTCTCTCCATCTTATAAATCCAAGAATCAAAATCGAAATACCAAATATAATCATTCCTATAGGTATTTTAGCCACATCACTAAGATATGCTAAACCTCCCAGTAAACCAAGAAACCATAGACTAGTATACCATTTTTTCATAAAACAACAACCAAATCAAACTTAATAAACTTTTAAAACTACTTCTCAATCTACTCAGCACTTTCCAATTTCAACTCAACTTCTTTTTTCTCAAACTCAGTAAAATGACATCGTCCACAATACGCTCGGCCTTTCCCGACAGATAAAAAAATTCCAGGTCCGCATCTTGGACAACTTCGCGCCTTCTTAATAATCTTATCACCCTCGACAGTATACTTTTTATATTTCACAGAAGTTGGCTTATTAGTATGCTTTTTCTTCCCCTTAATTTTCGACTTAATCATTTTCTATTTTCTCCTCAGTTTTAGTCTCTTCTTTAACTTCCTCAGTTTTAGTCCCTTCTTTAATGTCCTCGGCAGGTTTTACTTCTTCAACTTTTGGCTCCTCAGTAACTTTTGCCTCAGCCTCAGCTTTCTTGGCTTCTTCAGCAACCTTCTTATCAGCTTCATCTTTCGCCTTCTTATCAACTTCTATTTTTTTTCGAACTTTTTGTGGAATTGTCTCGATCTTTTTTAACGCTTCAATATTATCGTATACAACCAAATCTACACTAAAAATTCGTCTTCCAAAATTTGTATTAATTCTTTTTATTACTGTCAATTCTGCATCCTTGCCAAGCTCAGTTTTAACTTCTTCGTAGGTAGGTGTAACATCATTTTTAATTTCCAAAACAATTTCTTCTCTCTCCAAAAAAGAGTTCTTTTCCTGTTTGATTATTTTACTTTCCATTATTTCGATTTAATTGCGAATTCGCCTTCACTATTTATTTTCATATTATCTGCTATTTCGGATTTCTTCGCATCGAAGATATGGACTCGTCCTTTAAAAGATTCACTTGCCGGAGTCTCTCCACAATTAGGACATTTATCTCCAAAATAAATTTTTTTACAATTCAAACAAGATTTTTCTTTTGCTACCATTATTTCTTTTTCTCCTTTTTAGCAGCCTTAGCTTCAATTGCCGCAGCCTGTTCAGTTTGTTTGTCATTTCTTTCTTTTTCTGCCTTTACCCAATCCAATTTACCCAATCCAGGTTGTCTCATAGTTAAACCAATTTTAGGTTCCTCACCCTTATAAGAAATCGCAACAATTCGCGCGATACATTTATCCCCCTGAACTAGATTTTTCTTTCCATCTTTTCCTGTAAGGACTCCAGAGTCCGAAAATGACACAAAATCATCCATAGTTTGAGAAATATGAATCATTCCACGAATTGGACCCATGCTCATAAATGCTCCAAAATTCGTAATTTCTTCGATTGTTCCATAAATTAATTCTTGTAATTCTGGTCTAAAAACAATTATTTTAAAAGTAGATTCATAATATGCAGCACCGTCACCAGGAATTATGATTCCCTCTTTAACGTCGAGAACCTCAAGAACCGCGACTACAGTTCCAATATCTTTATCCTGAAACCCAGAATAAGACTCTTCCAATTGCACTCGCACAGCCTCATCGGTATTCATTCCAAATTTATTTGGCTCTACTCTTACGTGATCTGTTACTAAAATTTCATAGAACATATTCTAGTGAGAAAAATTTGATTTAAAAAGGTTGTGTTAAACCAATTCCAAGTCATTTTTCCCACGAATCGTTAAGATTTTATTATTAATCCGGGACTTCAAATTCTTATCCATACTAGCTAGAACTATATTTTTATCCGTAATATAACTCACGATTTTTATGTCAACATTCGGATTTTTACCGGGTAATTGAACAATTTGAGCATCTAAATCTTGTATTGTTTCAAAGCCCAATTTTGCCGCATCTCTATCTTTGGTCTTCATTCCAACCCTATCTTTTAAGGCACCTAACTCATTCAAAACATCCTGTGGAATGATCCAATTTATTTCCTCATCAATAATATTATCAGCAAGACTAGCAAAATCTATTTTCTGCTTAGCACACGTCAAAATAAAATTCGTATCGAGCAATATTTCCATCTTATTAAAAGTTAAGGAAGATTTATATAAGTTTAGTTATTTGACTAAATATGAAAGAGATTGATAATATTTTACGAATTTTACGGGAAACATTGCGTTTGATTAAAGAGGATAAAACAGACGAGCTAAAAACACTATCAAAACAAACAGTACACTCAGCAGCGATTTCACAGGATGGGGATAATATTATTGTTGCAGTTCTAGTATATTCTCTAGGAAAAATTTCAGAACGAAGTCACTATAGAGAAATGGAAGAGTGGCCAGATTTTTACAATGCGGTTATTAAGAATTTAAAATTAACAATCAGTGCATTAGAAAAAAACAACATAGAAAATGCAAGAATCTATCTAGGAAGAATTCGAAATTCACTAAATAAAATTTCTGGAGATTTGGGAAGATATATTAAAGATATTTTTCGAAAAGCCGAAATCAATAAAGCGTTTAGATTATACGAGCACGGTTTATCATCAGAACAAACAGCAAAATTACTCGGAGTCAGTCTTTGGGATTTAGCATCATATATTGGGCAGTCATCAATTGGAGATTCAAAATTTGCAATTAGTATGCCAGTTGCAAAAAGGATTAAAATAGTAGAGGAGATATTTGGATGAAATACCTAATCTTCGACGCTGGTCCAATAATTTCTCTGACGATGAACGGAATGCTACCAATTATAGAAAAATTAAAAGGAGTCTTCGATGGAGAATTTATTTTAACGCCATATGTTAGAAACGAGGTTGTTGATAGGCCGATGAAGATTAAAAAATTTAAATTAGAGGCAATTCAGGTCAACGATATGATTGAAAGAGGTATTTTTAAATTATCAACTGAGATCATACCAAATCAAAAATTAGATATAGAAATTAAACAAATTCTAAAAACAACAAACGGAGTTTTAAGGACAACGCAGACAGGAGAGAAAATAAAAATTATTCACGAAGGAGAAGCTTCTTGTCTCGCATTTTCAAATTTGTGTGGAGTTGATAATGTTATTGTTATTGACGAAAGAACTACAAGAATGTTAACCGAGGCTCCACAAGATTTAGAAAAAATGATGGAAAAAAAGTTGCACACATCCCTAGATGCCGAATTATCATTGCTAAGTAAAGTAAAGAAATTCAAATTTATTAGATCTGCTGAATTACTATTCATAGCATATAAGAAAAATTTAATTTCTATTAAAAAAAGCAAAGATCTTTTAGACGCATTACTCTATGGAGTTAAATTTAAAGGTGCAGCAATTTCCTCAACAGAGATAGAAGAGATGAAAAAGCTAGCTTGATTTTTGATTGGCTCCATAACTTTCCTAAGGGTACGAGCATTTAAATAACTTATTTCTTAATAGATAATATGGAATGGACAAGTAAGGATGTGGAAGAATTAAAGAAAAATTATAATTCCTATAATAGCCTAGAAGAACTTGGAGCTTATTTAAACAGAAGTGTTCGTTCCATAAAACAGAAGGCTGCAAGACTTGGGCTATCAAGAGGCCAAGCACCAGCCAATAAACCTAAAAATAAAGAACATAGAAATATTGTTGATAAACGGTATTATGAAAAAAATAGGGTAGAAATTTACAACACCAAAATAAAACGGCTAAAGAAAATAAAAATTGATTTGATAAATGTCCTAGGCGGGAAATGTTCTAGATGCGGTTATAACAAATGTGTATCTGCACTGGAGTTTCATCACTTGGGGGATAAGGAAGATAATATTGCTCATATCATTAAGAATAAATCAAAAGAGAAGGCTTTAAAAGAAGTGAAGAAATGTATATTATTATGCGCTAATTGTCATAGGGAAGTGCATAATGTGGGTGCGTAGTATAGTGGTAGAATGTCCGGCTCCAAAAATTTACTCGGAGACCCCGGAAGAAGTGGGTTCGATTCCTGCCGCGCCCATCCTTAATCGAACCCCTTGGGGTTTAAGGAAAATTACAAACTAGCTTTTTCTTTAGGAAATTTTAATTTCCGTTCCGAGTGTCCTTGTGACACGAAGGCGATTCCTGCCGCGCCCATATCCCCAATACTTTTATAAATAAGTTTATCTTAGCTCTAACATGGTAAAACATGTGGCAAAAACAACAACGACAAAGGCTGTTGTTGAGGATAAATCAAAAACCTCCACAGCAAAAGAGCATGCCCCAAAGCATACTACAAAAAAACCAAAAGAAAAAAAGATGACCGCAAAAGAAAGAGAAGAACTTCTAATTGAAAACTTTGTTGGGTTACAGCACGCTATGACAAACATGTCGGTTAAATTTGGAGGGCTTTCAGATAATATCAATAAATTATTACAAGTTTTTGAGGAAGCGGCAAAAGGTTTTATTACTGGGGGAAAAAGCAACGACAAAGATATGTTGAACAAAATTGATTCATTACTAGATCAAAATAAAACTATAGCAAAAGGTCTAATTTTGATGGAAGGAAGATTAAGAGGACGAGTTGAGGAACCACAAATGATGCAAGCCAAAGTAGAGATGCCTCATGCTAATCCAAGGCCACTTCCAAGGATATGAATTCTAAAGCAATTTCTAGTATAGCGGAGGAACCCTTTATTCAAAAATTTGTATTTGCAATCATTCAAAACATTCGTGCAAAAAATTTTAATTATGAAAACAAGCAAATTATTCATTCAGATTTAGTCCCAAAAGTTTCTAGAAAAGTTATGCATGCATCATTGGGAGAGAGAAGAGGAGCTCCAATTAATAGCACCCAGTCAATAATGGATAAAAAAGAAATCATTCCAAAAATGGCTACGATTAAACCTAAGATTACACGCCCCCCATTACCTTCATCGATTCCTCAAAAAACCACTCTTATTCCCCAAAGAGTAACTCCGGCTCCTCAAATCGTACCGCCAGCAGCGCCGCCAGGAACACAGGCAGGACCAAGTCAAGGTTATGGTAAGATTACCCCACTATTGAATGATCCATCAATATCTGTAATCGAATGTCAGGGCGTAGGAAAACCGATAATGGTTATCCGTATCGGGCAGAAGCAGCTAACAAGGATTGTACTAAGTGATAAAGATATTAAAGAAATATTAGATAAAGTTTCCGACGCTGTCCACATCCCACTACTCGAAGGGGTATTCCGGGCAGCCGTTGATAATTTTTCAATTAATGCAGTGATTTCCGAGATGATTGGCTCAAGATTTATAATTAAAAAACAGGCAACACATGCAGCACCTAATATGGGAACTATAAAATAGATTAACATGGATAATAAAATTAGTTCAGCAAAATTAGAGAAATATTTTAACCTAACAGAAAAGGCGTTGGTTGAAGTAAAAAAAAATATTATTAAAGGGAAAGAAACAGAATCAAAAGAAATCATTGACATGGTTGAGAATTATGTTTCAGATGCTCATCATTTTAAAAGCAAAGATGATTGGGTAAATGCTTTTGCAGCTTTAAATTACGCACACGGTTGGCTAGATTCCGGAGTTCGTTTAAAGATATTCGACGTACACGATAATAAATTATTTACAGTCTGTTAATCCGCAATATATATAAGCCATATTCTTCTCTTCGATATATGAAAAACACATGGGTGATTAGTCTTGGTGGCTCTAGAATTATTCCAGGAGAAGTTGACGATAAATTTTTATTAAAATTTAAACAATTAATTAGTTCACATAAATCACAGAGATTTGTAGTAGTAACAGGAGGGGGTTCAACAGCTAGAAAATATATTTTAGCCTTAAAGAAATTAGGAAAAAAAACAAAGGCACAATCAAAGGAAGGTATTGCTATTACAAGATTACACGCTGAATTTATGGCAAGGTTTTTTGGCAAAATTACAAACGAAGAGATTCCTACCAATATGAAAAAAGTTAAAAACTTATTGGCAAAAAATAGAGTTGTTTTCTGTGGAGCATTAAGGTATCGTCGAAAAAATACCTCAGATGGAACCGCCGCAAAAATTGCATCATACTTACAATGTCCATTTATCAATTTAACGAATGTTAAGGGACTTTATAGTTCAGATCCTACTAAAAATAAAAAAGCAAAATTTATCTCTAAAATAACATGGAAAGATTTTATTGAAATTGCCAAAAAAGTAAAATATAAAGCGGGGCAGCATTTTGTTTTGGACCAGTCCGCAGCAAAGACAATTCAAGATAAAAAAATTACAACTTATCTTGTAGGGTCACTTGGGGCAATTGATAAAATCTTAAAAAACAAAAAGTTTATAGGAACTTTAATCAGTGAATGAAAGACATAAACTTATTTCGAACTAAAGATTCAATTTTCTTAAAGAAGGTGAAATCTAAAGCAGAGGTTTCCAAGGATAAAGAGTGTGATGGATTTTTAATTAGTTCATCTGAAAAAGAAGCTAGAAGAATTATAGAATCCCTAAAAGGTTCTGGGAAAAAAATTGCCATAGAAGGTGGGGACGATGCATTTAATCGTAGAGCAATTGAAACTTTACGAATTAATTATTTAGTTTCTCCAGAGATTAAGCCAAAGAATAATAATTTAAAACAGAGAGATTCGGGCATTAATCATGTCGTTGCCAAAGAGGCAGCCAAGCGAAACATTACAATCATTATTAGCATGTCCGATATTGCTAAACTAACTAGCGTAGAAAAGGTTAGAAGATTAGAAAGGTTAATTCAAAATGTAAAAATTTGCAGAAAAGCTAAATGTGATATTAAAATTGTAAGTTTAGCGAATAATAAAAATAATATTATAGATGAGAAAAGTAGAGTGTCATTTGGCGCAAGCTTAGGAATGTCTAGTCAGCAAGTTAGTAAGGTTATAAAAACATAAATTTAAAAAGAAAATAGCTTTTCATTTTGTATGGAGTTGATAGGTACGTTTATACTTTTAGTTATTGGGTTTGTTGCATTTTTCGCGACAGGAATCGACGACACAGTGGCTTATGCTGGTTCATATTTAGACAACAGGAAAAAAGATCACAAAAGATTAATTTCTTTAGGGATAATTATAGGAACAATCATTGCGCTAACAATCGCAGTCCTAGCCGGGTCGTTAATGGAAGCAATCCCTTCTAGGCATTTGATAAGCGGCGCAGTTCTGATCACGCTTGGATTATTATCTTTTACTCACGGGAAGGGGACGCAACATCAGAAGAAAATACATTTCACAAGAATGAAGAAACATATAGATAAAGAACCTTTGACAAGAATAGGTAACTTGAAATTTGTTGGAATTGGAATGATACTTTTTTTCGCGACGGGAATTGATGATATTCTCGCCTATTCAAATTTGATAATGGTAAAAGGTTCATGGATAGCTATTTGTAGTGGTGTTATGATTGCGACATTTGTTTCATTGATAATTGCTCATTCTCTTTCCGATAGATTGAAAAGTTTCAAACACCCAGAGAGAATTGGTGGAGTGATAATAATTATAATTGGTATTCTTTTGGCCTTGAAAATTTTGTAATTTACTAAAACTTAAAAAGCTCTAAGTTATTGATTATTATGGACGAAGAATTAATTATTGAATCCCTATCCCCTATGGAAAGGGAAGTTCTCCCAAAATTAAACGAAGATTTTTCAGACATCAAAGATTTTTCAGACAAAATAAATTTAGATAAAACCACAATTTTGAGAGCCACGGGATTTTTGAAAAATAAAAAGTTAGTTGAACAAGAATCTTCAGAAAAAAAAGTTGTTATTTTAGGAATCCTGGGAATTAATTATCTAAAGAAAGAATTACCCGAGCGAACATTACTGAATAAATTGGCTGAAAAAAAAATAATTCCAATTGGGGAAATTAAAAATGTTTGCAATCTAAATGATAATGAAGCCAAAATTGCGCTAGGGACACTAAAGAAAAAAGCATTAGTTGAGATTAGGCAAGGAAAAATTAATTTAAACGCAAAATCGGAAGAAATAACAAATAAGATGATTGAAGAAATCTTTCTAGAGAAGTTGCCGATGGACTTAGAATCGATTATCGACTTAGACAAATTAGCATTTGAGAACTTAAAAAAACGAAAAGATATTATTGAGGTAGAAGAGCAAAAAACAATAAAAATTAAGCTAACAGAATTAGGTAAGAAGATTGTTGGAATGAATATAAATAAAAATTCACACGCAGCTTTCATTTCTAAAATTTTAAAACAAAATTCTTGGAAAGGGAAAAAATTTCGTAGATATGATTTAACATCACCAGCTCCAAGGGTGTATGGAGGGAAAAGACATTTTGTAAATCAAGCAAAAGATTATGCAAAATCAATCTGGTTGGAAATGGGATTTAAAGAAATGACAGGGAATATCGTAGAAACTGGATTTTGGGTTTTTGATAGTTTATTTACAGCGCAAGATCATCCTGTTCGAGAAATGCAGGATACTTTTTATCTGAAAGGAATGATGGGAAAGTTGCCAGCTCGATGTAAGAAAAAAGAAAATTGTGTGTTGTTTAATGTTCAAAGAGCGCATGAAGGGGGAATCGACGAGAGCAAAGGATGGCAATATAAATGGGAGGAGGAAGATGCGAAAAGAGTATTACTTAGAACTCATACAACTTCTCTCTCTGTTAGAAAACTTCAGGAAATAGGAAAATCAAAAGAATTCCCCGCAAAATATTTTGCCCTCGGGAAATGTTTTAGAAACGAGACAGTTGATTGGTCACACGGATTTGAATTTAATCAAACTGAAGGAATAGTAATTGACGAGAATGCAAATTTCAGACAACTACTTGGATACCTAACTCAGTTTTATAAGAAGATGGGATTCGAAAAGATTAGAATCAGGCCGGCATATTTTGCATATACAGAGCCATCACTAGAAATAGATATTTTTCACCCGGTTCATAAGAAATGGGTTGAGCTCGGTGGCGCTGGGATGTTTAGACCAGAAGTTACAATTCCGATGTTTGGAAAACATATTCCCGTCCTAGCATGGGGACAGGGTTTTGACAGAATTATCACAGAGTTTTTCGAAATTAATGATTTACGAGAAGTATATAAAAACGATTTAAATAAATTGAGAGAGATGAAATTCTGGAGAAAATAAATGACAATACTAACACTAAATAGAAAAGAACTTGAGAAAAAAATAGGGAAGATTACGGCAGAGTTAGAAAAAAAAATAACTGATATGGGAACCCCAATTGAAGAAGTGACAGATTCTGAAGTTTCGGTAGAGGTTTTTCCAAATAGACCAGATTTATTATCAATGGGAAATTTTGCAAGAGCAGTTAATCAATTTAACAAAAGAACGAGAATAGCAGAATTCAGAATAAATAAACCAGAAAAAAATTATGCTGTGATTATAGATAAATCAGTAAAAGCTGTGCGTCCGCATACGGTTTGCACAATTATTAAAGGGTTAAAATTTAATGATGAGAAAATTAAAGAAATTGTTGATGTTCAAGAAAAACTCCATAATTCAATTGGGAGGAAGCGTAAGAAGATAGCTATCGGAATTTACCCACTAGATAAAATTAAATTACCTATAAGATTTGTCGGTAGGAATCCAGACAATATCAAGTTTAAACCTCTGGAATCTACAAGAGAAATGACCGGTAGACAAATCTTGCGAGGACATCCAGCAGGTAGAGAATATGGAGATTTACTTAAAGACGAAGGGATATTTCCCGTTTTTATCGACGCTGATAATGAAGTGTTAAGTATGCCGCCAATTATCAATTCAGAGAAGACCGGACGAATTAGTTGTAATACTAAAGAGGTATTTATTGAATGTTCAGGACACAATTTGGTGTATTTAAAAAAATGTTTAAACATTATTGTAGCTTCAATCTCAGAGATGGGAGGAAAAGTTTATGCAATGAATATTAAAGACGGAAAAGATGGAAGTTTTATTTCGCCAGATATGTCGACAGAAAGATTGGCATTTAGTATCAAAAATATAGAGAAAACACTTGGAATAGATTTGAACGAAAAGGATATTAAAAATTATTTAGCACAGATGGGCATTGGTTATGAAAATAAAAAAGGAAAATCGATAGCCCTAATTCCAGCTTACAGATCAGACATATTACATTGGATTGATTTAGCAGAGGAAGTCGCAATCGCATATGGCTATGAAAATTTTGTACCAGAAATTCCAGACATCTCAACAATCGCTCACGAAGATCCAGTAGATAAAACAAAAAGATTAATAGGAAACATTTTAGCTGGACTTGGACTATTGGAAACATCTTCATTTCATCTAACCACAAAGAAAAACATAAAAAAGATGCACTATGATTTTAATGATTTTATAGAGGTTGAAGAATCAAAAACAGAAAGAAACATTTTGAGGATGGACATACTAACCAACTTACTACAAATATCATCAGAAAACTCAGACGCAGCCTATCCACAAAAGATTTTTGAAATGGGACAAGTTTTCTCTAGAGATTTATCTGAAGATTCGGAAGTTGGGGTACATGAAAATGAGAGGTTGGCCATCTCTCTAATCGACGAAAAAGTTAATTTTACAGAATTAAAACAGATATTAGATTATTTATTTAAGATGTTAAATACAAAATATTCTATAGAAGCGGTAGAAAATTCAAATTACATTATTGGAAGATGCGGGAAGATTATAGTTAATGATAAAGATATTGGTTTTATAGGGGAAGTTGCACCAAGAGTTTTAAAAAATTGGAAAATAAAAATGCCAATGGTAGCACTAGAAATTGAAACAGATTTTTTAAATCAGGCAAAATAACTTCGTTTCTTTGAGGTATCATCGCTTTCAAAATTCATCTCAAATTTTTCTATAAGTTTGTAAATTGTAAGTTTTGATTTTTGCCACACATTAAAAGTCTCAACAATAAATTTCGCCTCAGCATCTTCCTTATAGATAATGTCTAGCTTCATAGCCTCAATCTGTATTCTAGACAGTATTTTATAAATTTCTTTTATAGTATCTTTGTCTTCCGTGGATACATTTCTTAAAATTGAAAACACAAACATAGGTGGAGAATTTGGATTAATTAAAGTTTCAAATAATTGGAGGTATGCAGAAGTTTTTTCTACAATAATTCGTCGAATGTCTCTCATTAAAAAAACAGGTTCTTTGTCTATGTTTTTTTCAACATCAAAATCTTCAGATATTTTTTCAAATTCAGGTAAATCATATTCCGTCTTTAATTTGTTGTATGCCGATTCTAAATCAAACTCATCATTTTCCATCATTTAAGTGTGATGGTAGCATTTATAAATTTACGGGGAGATAAAAAAATATGCCGCATTAGCTCAGTTTTGATAGAGCGCGTCATTGGTAATGACGAGGTCCTGGGTTTGATCCCCAGATGTGGCTTCAAACTCGGGACAGTCCCGGGCGAGCAAAACACCTCGAGAAAAATTAATTTTTTAGATATTTTTTCGAAGTGTATTTTGTGAGTAGATCCCTAGATGTGGCTTTCTAATTTCCCCAATAAGGTTATAAATTACTAAAAATTATTACCATTATGCAAAAGGAATTAAAATCAAATATTTGGAAATATTTTTTATTCATATTAACTAATAGAAGAAATTATATTCCTATTCTCTCCATTTATTTTTTAACACTTCCCAATACTACTGCCCAACAAATAGGATTATTTGTTGGAATTGGCTGGTTTGTAGGATTTCTTCTAGAAATTCCTTCAGGCTATTTTTCAGACAAATTTGGACATAAGAAAACTCTAATTTTAACAAAGTTTTTTATGCTAGCATCGACTTTATTTTTCATCTTTGGCAACTCAGTTCCATATTTTATTTTAGGCTCAACTTTTATTTCTTTAGGTTTTGCATTTACATCTGGAACAGCAGGGGCGTTTTTACATAACACACTTATTGGATTAAAAAAAGAAAAAGAATACGGAGAAATTAGTGGCAAGATTAGCGCGAAAGTTTCATTAGTTGCTGCGGGAATGATTCTATTATTACCACTGTTAACAAAAATTTCATTAATTATGCCTATTAAAATATATTTAATCTTTGACGTGATTGGTATTTTTGTAGCATTTTCCCTACATTCTCCTAAAATGAAATATAACGCAGAAGACGAAGAAGGAGAAAAAATATTATCACAGTTAAAAAGATTTAAAGGAATTGGGTTTTATACTACATCATTATTTCTTGGAATTCTTGGAGGACTCTTCATGGCAAGCTCTCCTTTCAGGGGACCTTTCGTACAATCCTTAGGATTCCCAATTATTTTTATTGGTTCTATAATGGCATTATCAAGAGTGATATGGTTTATTGTTGGACACAATTTAAAATTATTAAAAAAGATAAAATTACAAACATTATTACTTTATGAGGCATTCTTCTTTTCAGGACTAATTATAATAATTTCACAGTTAAGCAATCCATATATTATTGGTCTAATGATTGCTATATCAAGTGGATATTATTTTGGTCGATATCCAATAATCCAAGAATATTATCTTAATAATTTCTTAATAAATAAAAGATACAAAGCCACCATGCTTTCGATTAAACAGCAAATATTGGCATTATTCCAATCAGGAGCTGCATTCGCTATAGGGTTTATTATGACAATCTCTTTTCGTTTAGGTTTTTTGATTTTAGGTATCTGCATGTTGGTTATTTTATTAAGCATTTACCCTTTTCTAAAAAGAAAATTAGATAATATATCCAACACCTGATAGCTTATCTCTTTTTAAAACTCTCATCACTATTATTAATCTTTATAGCATTCCCAACCAAATCTACGGTATTCGTACCAATATCCCAAAGATTTGTTGCAGTTTGACCAATCCATCCAAAATAAAGATAGACTGCATTAACTACCCCTCGTGAAGAACTAAGATCAACTTGTTCAGATGTAAACATTCCAACTATTGAAAAATAAAGTATAAAGCCAATTATAATTACACTAATAACCTTAATCTTTCTAGTGTGATGCTCCATCTTTAAGAGAAACAATCCTATAAGAACACACATGCCTATTATCACCCAATTAGCTATCATGTATAATAAAAAGATTTAAGCTATAAAAATCTTTTTATACCAGTTAATTCTAATTATAATATGAAGAGGTACAAGATTTATTTATTTAGACACGGAAAAACTACATTTAACAGAGATGGAAGATTTACTGGACAGATGGAAGCAAGATTAACAGCAGAAGGAAGGAGACATGCAGAGATTATTGCTAAAAAACTAAAAACTAAAAAATTTGAAGTAGCAATTCAAACCAGACTGTCAAGATCCAAAAATACCCTAAAACCTTCTTTAAAATTCCATCCTGAATGTAAGACCATTCTAGAAGATAATAGAATGATTGAGCGAAGTTATGGAAAATTAGAAGGTACAACTCATGAACAATTTATTAACAAAATTGGAGAAAGGAGTTATAATTTGAGAATCCATGGCGACGCAATTGAAAATCTTGAACCAAAATTAAAAGTCAAAGTAGAAAAGTTTCTTGGAAAAGAAGAATACAAGGCAATTCATAGGGGATATAATGTTGCAGCGCCAAACGGAGAATCTTTCGCTGATGTTGAAAAAAGGGTGGGGAGTTTCATTAAATATTTAAAAAAATATATGAGAAAAAATAAAGTTAATGTTGCAATTTCTGCACACGGAAATTCCATTAGGTTATTTAGAAAAATTATGGAAAAAACTTCTAGAAAAACCGCCACAAAATGGTTTATTCCCTACGACAAAGTTTTTGAATATTCGGTTTAATTTCACCAAGTTTAAATAGTAAAATAACTATTATTTCTCATGAGGGGGTTATGTCAATTTTTGCTATTAGCGGTGTTTTTTATTAGTTTTGTTTCTGCGACAGATATAACTTATACAATAGTTGGGGAGAAAGTCTTAGTCGAGATTGAAGCAGATAGGGAAGAAATAATTATTTTACCTGAAAGTTATTCAGTATTAGAATCTACCGAGAAATATATATTATCTAATAATAGATTAATTACAGATCAAGCTACTATCAAATTTATTACAAAAGATTATATTAGAGAAACTGGAGACGAACATCTTTTTGTTCTACCAAGGCCATCAAATTCAAATTCAAATATTCAAGTCTATCTTCCTAAAAACCATATTTTATCCGATAATTTAATATTCCCAAAAGATTATAGTGTTTCAACAAATGGGAAAAACATAATCTTCGAATGGAAAGATTTTAGCGAGGGCGAGATTATAATCTTTTACAAAGGAATTCCAACGTCAAACTTTTCTTATTATATTATAGTTGGAACATTGTTAATTATTATAGCAATTGTTTTATACTTCCAGCAGAAAAGATTTAAGAAAAAGATAAATCTAAT
The DNA here is from genome assembly GCA_030639065.1 of archaeon. GTDB lineage: Archaea > Nanobdellota > Nanobdellia > Pacearchaeales > GW2011-AR1 > JAGVXH01. The sequence goes on along the minus strand of DAOWDJ010000015.1, from coordinate 391 downwards.
CAAGAAAAAACAAAATAAAGCAAAACAAAAATTTAAAAATTTAAAAAAAGTTAGTGTAACAAAAAACTTATTTGGCGACGAGAAAAAGATTATAGAATATCTATTATCAAAAAAAGAGAAATCTTCTTGGACAAAAGAGCTAGTAAAAGAATTAGGGATTCCAAAAGTAAGACTAAGTAGAAAACTTCGAAGTTTAGCAGAAAAAAACTTGATAAAAAGAAAAAGCTACGGAAACGAAAAAAAAATTTCCCTGAACTAGTTTCATTACGTTTCACGTACTAGTTATATACAGTTTTTTCTTAAAATAATTATGAAAACAAAGATATATCCAAAAAATATTAAGAGATACTTTAAAAAAGTATCAAACAAGTTTTGTCATATTGAAACTATT
>DAOWDJ010000029.1 GCA_030639065.1 archaeon | reverse complement strand
TTGTTGAAAAACATATAAGAGTTGTGCCTATTTCTGGAGCGTATTATCCTAGACGAGGAAATACAATTATTGGAACAATTGTTGATATTACTTTTAATGGATGGTTGATTAATTTTGGTGGAGCCCAAAATGCGTTTTTGCCAGTTTCTGAAGTGCCACGATATGTTAATAAAAATGAAATGCGAGAATTTTTGGATTTTGGTGAATCTGTAATTGTCAAGGTTTGGGATGTTAAATCTCGAGGAATTGATGCTTCTATGAAAATGAGAGGATTCGGAAAAATCGATGGTGGAATGATTATTTCTGTTGGTCCAAATAAGGTTCCTAGAATTATTGGGAAGGAAGGCAGTATGGTTAAGTTAATCAAAAATGCAACTGGATGTGATGTCACAGTTGGGCAAAATGGTAAAATTTGGATTTTGGGGAAAGATAGTAATAATGAAATTGCTACTAGAAAAATTATTGAATTTATCTCGGATAATGTTACGATTGCCGGTTTGACTGAAAAGGTTGAAAATTTTATTAAAGAGATGGGATTATCTGCTGGCAAGGTAGAAATTGTTGCAGAAAATACTGACGAGGACAACGAATAATGGCAGAAAATATATACACTAAAAGATATAGCGAAAGAGCAATGGATGAAGTTAGACCTATGATTGCTAAGGTTGGCGTTGTTCCTTCGGCTGATGGTTCTGCTATTTTTGAAACTGGCAAGACTAAAGCAATTGCTGTTGTTCGAGGACCTAGAACTTTGCATCCACAACATATGCAAAATGCGCAAACTGGAATATTAAGAGTTAATTATGGAATGATGCCGTTTTCCGTCGAGGATAGAATTAGACCAGGTCCAAATAGAAGAAGTGAGGAAATTTCTAAAGTGACCGAATGGGCTTTGAGTTCTGTTGTAGATTTAAGTGGTTTTCCTAATACTGTTGTAGATGTTTTCATTCAAATCCCGCAGGCGGACGCTGGGACTAGAGTTGCAGGTATTAATGCTGCTGCTATGGCTTTGGCTCACGCTGGAATTCCAATGAAAGAAATGGTTTCTGCTATTGGAGTTGGAAAAATTGATAAAAGTTTAGTTGTTGATTTAGATAAATATGAAGATTCTCTTTTCCATGATGGAGAGGGATCTACAGATATTCCTGTTGTTGTAACTTCGAGGACTAAGGAAATTGCACTTTTGCAACTTGATGGTAAGATTTCTATTCCTGAATTTAAAGAAACTATTGAGATGGCAAAGAAATCTTGTGAAAAGATATTAGAAGTTCAAATGAATGCTTTAAAGGAGGTAGGGAAAAATGAGTAATTATATTATGCCTAATTTACAAAAGAAGAAAATTGAAGCTTGTCTTAAAGAAGGAAAGAGACTTGATGGAAGAAAAAGTGATGAATATAGAGAAATTAGCGTCGAGGAAGGAATTAGTTTGAATTCTGCTTCTGCTGTAAGAGTTAAATTTGGAAAGACTGAGGTTCTAGCCGGCGTTCACTTAGCTTTGGCTACTCCATATCCAGATTCTCCGGATGAAGGAACTTTTATGACTGGTGTAGAACTACATCCAATGGCTTCGCAACAGTTTGATATTGGTAGACCGGGAATTAATGCAATTGAAATGGCAAGAGTGATTGATAGAGGAATTAGAGAGTCTGGATTTATAGATTTTAAGGGACTTTGTATAAAGGAAGGTGAAAAAATTTGGCAGGTTTTTGTAGACATTGTTGCGATAAACGATGATGGTAATCTATTAGATGTTGCTGGGCTCGCTGCAGTAATTGCACTAGGAAAAGCTAGAATGCCTATCTATAATGAAGCAGAGGATAAGGTAGAAGATGGTTTTAGCGAGGAAGGAATCCCGTTGAAGAAAGATGTATTATCTTTTAGTATGACTTTTCATAAAGTTGGGAATGTTATCGTGGCTGATGTTGATAAAGAAGAAGAAGAAATTTCAAAGTTTAGATTGACAATTGCAATTGGAGATAATAATGGTGAGCCCAGAATTACTGCAATGCAAAAAGGAAAAGCTGGAACTATAAATGCTGTCGATATGGAAAATATTTTAGAGCTTGCTGAATCTAAGTGGACAGAACTATTTACTAAAGTTAAGGAATACACTTTTGAATAAAATGGATGATAAACAAGAATTTTCTAAGTACGAGAAAGCCAGAATTATTGGAGCTCGTGGTTTGCAGATTTCTATGGATGCTCCGTTATTAGTTAAAATGGATAGTGAAGAACTAGATGGAGTTAACTATGATCCTTTGAAAATTGCAGAGAAAGAACTTAATTCTGGCGTTTTGCCTATTTCTGTTAATAGACCAATGCCTAGAAGAAAAGAAGAAAGCCTTGAAAAGATTAAAATTGAAGAGACAAAAGTTTCTGATGTACAAAAAGAGGAAATAGAAAAACAGGAAGAAAAAGATATTGCCGAGGGTGGTGAAATGATGGAATTTGCAGACTCTGGAGAGGAAAGTGAAAACGTTAGTTCTGTTAATGTAGAAAAAAGTGAAGAATTAGAGTGAGCCTTTAGGGGTTATTTTCTTATAATAATGGGAAGTTTTATTAACATTCTTTTGATATTATCAATATGTTTATCAAAGAAGTGATACCTAGTTTTATTAAGAATTCGAGAGGAAACAGAACGATACAGATTGAAATTATAACTTATGAAGGACGATTTAAAGTTTCGGCACCTTCGGGAAAATCAAAAGGGAAGAATGAAGTTGCTTCTTATAATAAAGATGGGATTGAAAAAAGTATGAGGTTATTACGAGCCTTCTGTAAAAAATTAAAACATAAAAATTTTATTATTAAAACAATTAATGGCTTAAAAAAACTGACCAATTTAATGCAACGTTTTGAAGCTCTATTTGGGAAATTTGGCGGAAATGTTTATTATGTTATGGAAGGTGCGTTTTTGAAAGCGGCTGCGGCGGACAATAAAAAAGAGTTATGGAAATTTATTAATGATGATGTGAATGATGGGTTGAAACCTAAAATGCCTATGCCTGTTGGAAACTGTATTGGGGGGGGTTTGCATTCGAAAAGAATTAAAGGTAAAAGACCTGATTTCCAGGAATTTTTATTGATACCTAAAGAAAAGACTTATTCCAGGGCAATTACCGTTAATCTACGAGCTTATGAATACGCTAGAAAGTTGTTAATGGCTCGTAGTAAAAATGATGAAAACGCTTGGATGACAGCTAAAAATAACGAGGAAGTGCTTGAGGTTTTGAAGAAGGTTGCTAAAAAATATAATTTAAGAATTGGGTTAGACATCGCAGCTTCGACATTTTATGATAAAGGTTATTATCATTACAAAAATAAAAATCTAATCCGAGATAAAGTTGATCAGGTAGATTATGTCGAGCAACTTGTCAAAAAGTTTAACATTTTCTATGTTGAAGATGGACTACAGGAAGAGGATTTTTCTGGATTTAAGGGAATTATGAATGGTGTTGCTGAAATTAAAAAAAGTAAGACGTTGATCGTTGGCGATGATCTTACAACTACAAATTTAAAGAGAGTGAGGAGAACTGTTGAGAATAAAGACATAAATGCTGTAATCATTAAGCCAAACCAAATTGGATCAATTTTGGAAGTGAAAAAAGTTGTGGAATTTTGTAAGAAGAGGGCTATAACGATGGTTTTTTCACACCGAAGCGGTGAAACAATGGACGATATTCTTGCGGATTATTGCGTTGGCTTTGGTGGACAATTCTTGAAGACAGGAATTTATGGGAGAGAGCGATTGATTAAAATGAAGCGGGTTATGGAAATCGAGAGGGCTCTCTTTTAGAAAAAGATTCCCCGGAAGCAAAACTTGCATAGCGATAACTCGAAAATCAATTTTCTATGAAAAATCAATTTTTGCTTATCGTATTTAATGCGAATTAAAATTCATTAACGGTTCTGTCCTCTCCCTTTGGGTCGGACAACCTGAACCTAAAATTTTAATTCGCAGGCTTGTTCGGCTAAAAATGGATTAAGAAATCCTAATCGGTGGATTGAGATGAGTTGTTAATTTTACGCAAAAATTATTCCGATGATAAGTGCAATTAAAAATATATCTCCCACAATTACACCATAAACAAATACAAACTTTTGCCAAGTTTTATTTAATATATTCTTTTTACCTTTCACGTCTGCACTCGTAACCTTTCCAACATTAGCCAATAAGATAGCAGTTATCCACGCCCATAACATTCCCATAAAAATAAACCCAAACCAAGAGACCCAATATTGAAATTTTAAAAAAGGAGTATCTATTTTGATGTCTTTCATAAAACAATATAATAAAAGGATTATTTAAATCTTTCAGCACCCATTAATTATACAATGTAGGTCCACCCTAAACTTTAAATACCTAAATTTCTCAGAGATATTACGTGTCAGGTGCGGGGCTTGGAAACAAGTAGTAGCATTCACTCCTGAACAGAGTTATAAATTATTAAAATGGCAAAAGAAGAAATCGAAAAAACTGAAAACACTGTAGTTGAAACTGAATCAAAAGAAGATCAAACAATTTTGACCCCTCTTGAAGATTATATTAAAACAGCGTCGTATTTGGGGACTAAGGTTATTACTCCTACGATGAGAAAATATGTTTATAGGAGAAGATTAGATGGTCTTGCAATTTTGAATACACTTTTGGTAGATAAAAAGCTAGCTGAAGCTATTGATTTTGTTAAGCAATTTAAACCGAACGATTGGACTCTAATTTGTAAAAGAGAGGCTGGATGGAGAGGGGCAAAAATGTTTGCTGAATTGACTGGAGTTAGAACTTACACAAAAAAATATCCTAGCGGAGTTTTGACTAACACAGTCTTAGATGATTTTATCGAGACTAAGATGATTTTCATTTGTGATCCCTGGTTAGATAAGAACGCTTTGGCAGATGCTAAGAATATCCGAATTCCAG
>DAOWDJ010000020.1 GCA_030639065.1 archaeon | reverse complement strand
TCCCCAAATCTGTAGGGTCAATTAGAAGATAAGAAATATCCTGGGTTTTCATTAAACTATAAGCACTAGCAGGCTTGTCGGTGGTTAACAAATATCGACCAATTCTTTCATTCCCATTAAACCATCCCTGGAAATGTCCCCCATCCGCGATCGTTGGTCTTTCTCCAAGTGTCTGCACCCAATATCCATAATCCCACCAATGAGCAAATTTATCCCCTTCTTCAGTATTATTACGAACCCATGCCATCGCTCCTTGCCATTGGATATTCGCACTAGGTCCGGTATTTTTAGCCTGATTAGTAACATTCTCTCTATAGGTATTCATAGAAAGCAGAGTTCCCGCTAATGCAAATAGAAACAACCCCCAAAGAACAATCTTCAATATCTCCTCTTTACTCTTAATAGCATAATTAAAAATTTCCACTAAAAAATACCCAACACTTAAAAAAACAAACGGAGTAATTAAAAAGAAAGTCCGAATCGCTGATCGTCCATTAAGAACTACGACAAACATCAGAATCATCAAGATAATTAATGAAGAATTAACTTTCTCCGAATTAAACATTTTATGCATATTTAACCAAACAAAGTAAACAGAAAAGACTCCAACACCAATTAGATACATCATCTGACTAATAAAATTTTCTCCATTAAAAAGAGATGACGACGAAATCCTACTAAATAACATACAGAAAATAAGAGCTATCCAAGACAACATAAATAATATACCATGTTTTTTAGACCTAATCGCCTTTCTAAATTTAAATCCAATTAAAAATATTCCAAAAACAAATAACCAAAAAATCATAGAACCATTTTGTCCAATCCAATCCATAAGATAAGGTTGTGCATTTTCAGCAACGGTTAAATTTACCCTACCCTTCCCAAATGGGAATAAAATTGTATGCCAAACCTCCTTTAAGAGTCCAAAAATATTTTTACCCAAAAAAATCAAAGCAACAGAACCAAACACAACAGAACTACCCAAAACATACAAAATCTTATTTTCCTTCTTTATCCTTATCTTCTTAGATTTGATTAATAATTCAAATATATAATCAATTAAAATAAAACCAAGAATCGCAAAACTGAGCAGTCCATAAGTAGTAGAAAACCTTTTAAGCATAATTTTTACCAAAGAAGTATTAAAAATTATTGAAGATAAAAAACTCGATAGAATCCAGATAATATAAAATACTATTGCCTTTACTCTGTCTCTATTTTTTAACAACCAATATAGTAAAAAAGAAAGAGGGATTACCATTAACACAAGAGTAATAGCTCCACCCCATGTAGCGAGAATGAGTGCAGTAAAAAATCCTAATCCTAATCCATATATAATTGTGCTCTTCCAATCTTTCTCAAAATTTTTCAAAGCAAGAACATAAAATAAAAGACAGGCAAAAAGTCCAATCATTCCAATAGATTCATGATCCGAAAACCCAGCCATGGTTCTATAAAGATATGCTGGGGAAAAAGCCAATAATCCAGAAGAAATCAAACTAGCTATTTTAGATTTTGTCAATACATAAACCAAAAAGAAAAATACTATCAATCCAATAAAATAAAAAAATACTGGCGAAAAAACATTAATAGTTCTCAGTGAATAATCTCCAAAAATATTTGCAACTTTCCACATTCCAGCAACAACTCTGGGCATAATTTCTGCGTGCCAAGGAAAATCATTTCTCATACTATCCACCGCCGGCATATCCTCACCTGTTTCTACAATAGTTTCAGCAATTCTCAAAAAATAATAAGGATCTAAAGCTAAAGGAATCTTGTCTCCAGTTGTAGAATCAGTCAATAAATCCCAATTAGAAAGCCGGATAGAAGAACTCATCATTAATATAATAAATAATATAATTCCCGTCGCTATCCATTGATATTTTTTATTAGAAGCAATTTTCAAAACAGATTTTTTTACTTCGTCAAATTCCATTTAAATCAATACTTTTTCTCATTTAAAAAACTTCTCGTCAATATAAACTAAGCAGTAATCTATTCTTGTTACAACCACCAGATAGTTCGTTTATTACATTTATCACAAAATGGAATCTTGGAAAATTCTCTCTTTTTATGAATCCCCCTCAATGCCTTAATTTTTTTGCCAAACCAAACTTCCTTTATTGATTCTTTATTTAAATTTCCCAAAACAACCTCATGAAGATAATCATTACAACATAAGACCACATCTCCATTCCAATCTATTACCATACTAGACCAAAGAAGACGACATGGTTCCCGGATCAAATCCTTTTTATAGTATAAACTTTTTTTAGAACTTTTTGTAAAGCTGTCGGATCTATTTTGCATATTAACCAAATTAATACTATCCACTCTCGGTTTCCAAAAATCATAATATTCTTTTAGTTCTTTGTAATTTTCATCCATCAAAACTGCGGTCATACCAACTTTTATATCCTTATTTAATTCTCTTCTTGCTTCTAAAAAATCTAAAATATTTTTCTTGACAATTTCATACTTACAGTTTTTTCTTATTTTTTCATAAGTTTCCTTATTATTAGAATCCATACTGACTGTAATACTAGATAATCCAGCTTCTAAAATTTCAATGGATCGTTTTTTAGTCATTAATGCGGCATTTGTAAAAAAACTTACCATTATCCCCATATCTGTTGCGTATTTTATTTTGTCAGATAGTTCTGGATCAAGCATTGGTTCCCCAAAAAAAGTTAAATTTATTGATTTAATACCACAACTAACTACATCATCTATAATTTTTTTATAGAGCTTCATAGTCATTGTACCAAAATCTTTAATGTTTCTGTGAGGACACATGATACAGTCAGCATTGCACTTATTTGTTATCCCTATTTCAATAGACGGCATTATCCCTTCGAATTTACGAATAGAGTAAGCTATTTTTTTATTATATAAATATTGATACAGTTTATTATTCACAATTAATTTATTTCCTAATATTTTACTGGCAACCTTATATCCTTTTTCGGAACTTCTTATTTTTCTTAAAATCTTTTTTATCATATTATGTCTATCCAAACTCTTCTCATTTAAAAAACTTCTCGTCAATAAACTTCAATAAAAATACCTAACACTTATAAATTTCATGAGCGGCCTTAGAGTCAGAATTATATTTATCGGCAAATTCCATTAATTCAACTATTTTCTCACGAGGAACATCACCAGCCAATACCTTCATGCTATGATGATTAGCTTCTTCTCTAGCGAAATCAACGTTCCCTCCTTGTTTCGAAAATCCAGTTCCAGGATAAGGAGTGTAAATCGCAGCGCTAACGTAAGAAGGCCTAATATTATCAATAAGCTCCATCGTCTTATCAACGTCACTAAAATCTTCTTCAGGAACGCCAACCATAATATAATCTAGCCAAGGCATAGAATGTTCATTGAGTAATTTAGCAGCACTCTTTATCTGACTAATATTAATACCTTTATTCATCAAATTTAATACTTTTTGACTTCCACTTTCTATACCAACTTTAATCATTGAGCATCCCGACCCAACCATCTTCTCGAGTACGTTTTTATCAAGCCTATCAACCCGAGTTAAACAACTCCACTCATATCCTCTATCGCCAACCATACCACAAAATTCATTAACCCTTCTTTTATTTAAGGTAAAGGTATCATCAGTCAGATAGAATTTATTTGTTCCATAATTTTCATGTATAGAATCCATTTCCTCTATAACATCATCAGTATTTCTAAATCTCACCTGTTTCCCCCATAAGCTTTCTGAAGAGCAAAAATTACATGCTCCTGGACATCCACGGGCAGTCATTATGAAGCCTAGGTCGTTGGGTTTATACTTTTCTAATCCGATTAGAGATTCCCTAGCTGGCCAAGCCAATGATGTAATATCTTTTATTCTTTCAGCCTTGACAAGTCGTTCACGCAAGGCTCTATCAAAAACATACTCTCCTTCACCAACAACAGCACTATCGATAGGGCTATCCCCCATCAACACATCTTCTGGCCGGATTGTGACATGAGGTCCTCCTGCAACAATTCTCTCAACACCAATATCCTTAGCAATTTGCGCAACCTTTAGTCCACTTTTAAGTTTGGTGGAAATTAAAGAGACCCCGACAACATCAGGCTCTAATTCTTTAATTTGAGAAGAAATTTCATTCCATATGGGGTGACTATTATTATTTAAATTATTAAGATATTCATCATAATGTTCTATCTTCGCCATGAACGGATAAGGAGTCCCGTCTGGATTATAATCAGAATCGATAACATTCACAGAATGTCCCTCTCTTTTTAGCTCTCCAGCTAAAGACAAGAGCCCAATCGGAATTCCATTCTTTGAAAAATTCATAAATCTCTGAAACGGAGGATCTATTAGTAGAATTTTCTTTTCCATAACATTTCAGGAATATTATACATTTAAAACCTTTTAGATAGTCAATATACGTTCCTACAACATCGAAAACGCAATCAAAATAAACAATATCTGAAATGCATGAATTAAATAAGTAACCTTTTTCTCAGTCGCTCTACCAAATTTATTCAAAATCAAAATAGCCAAATGTTCTAAGCCATAAATTTTATCATAAGGCATTTTTAAATTTCCATTTTTATCGGGAATACCAAACGAATGCTTTTTTAATCCACCTCTTAATTTTAAAATAACTTCTATAAGATAAGGAATAAAAACTATTAAAGCAATCTTTTCAAAATTACCGAGGATAGCCATCCCAGCAATCAGTGCTCCAATTGAATAAGTCATAATGTCTCCAGGAAAAACTTTTGCAGGAACTTTATTAAAAATATAAAATGCAATTAGGGCAGCAACCATACAAAGTCCAACGATAGCCAACCAAGGGGAGCCACTAGTGTAAGCGACAAAAGACAAAAATCCCAAAATTAAAATCCCCTGTCCAGACTCAAGCCCGTTAAATCCAGCTAAAAAATTATAAGTGGTAGTCACACCAGCAACGGCAAAAGGAATAACTAGAAGAGGGTACAAAATTCCAAAATCAACTAAGCCAAAAAAAGGAATATTCATTAAATGATTACCGGCATTAATTACAATCAAGGGAACCGAAGCTACAAAAGCAAGTCCTAATCGAATTCTAGTGGACAATCCTCCATTTTTCCATCCAAGTAGATCATCAACCAAACCAATAATCCCAAAAATCAACACCATACTAAGTAAAGCAAAAATTTCTAAAGATTTAACCTGTCCACTAAAGGCAAAAGTTTTCAAGGCAATGTAGCTTAAAACACCGAGAACGAATGCCATCACAACTACAACTCCTCCAGACGACGCAACATTTTTTGGATGACCGAATTTATTCATATCTTCCCATGTTAATCCAATTTTCCGACATACCCGAATCCATTTTGGAAAAGTCATTACTGCCAATAAAAAACTAATCGCAAACGAGATCATTAGTAAATATTCCATATATCAACATACAAATTACAACTTAAAAGTTTTTCTAGGCAAAAGATTTATATAACATTTCTTACTTATCTTACTATTAAGGAAAACAACAAGATGCAAGAAGAAATACAAGACATAAGGACAGCAATGATAACAAGCAAAGGACAGATTTGCATCCCTAGTATTGCAAGGAATTTAGCTGGATTTAAAAAAGGATCAAAAATAAGTATAGTTGTTTATGCCGATAGAGTTGAATTAAAACCTTTGAAAAAAAAGAATATGAATGACGCATTATCTTACATGTTAGCAAGCGAAGAAGTTTTAGCAGAGGCATGGAACACTCCAGAAGAGGACGAAGCATGGAAAGATTTGTAAAATATAAAAAGGGAGATGTGGTAGTTTTTGAATTTCCTTTCTCAGATATAAATAAATCCAAAAGAAGACCAAGTGTCGTTGTTGCAACATCGAAAGAGAGTCATATTATTCTTGCTCAAATCACAGGGCAGTTTCGTACAGATTCAGATTTATTAAGCTTAGATTCTAAAGATTTTGAAGTGGGTGGAATAAACAGAAATAGTTTTATCCGACCATCTGTTTTATTTACAATTCATAGATCTAAAATTAATTACAGGGCGGGGCAATTAACCCGAAATAAAATAAAACAAATTGAAGAACAGCTTTGTAAAATATTTACCAGAGCCTAAAAAAGAAGTGGAGTCAAAAATACTTCCATTAAAGCGGCAGCAACTAGAATTCCAACTGCAATAATAACCATTAATAACGAATCTTGCAAAATTCTCCAACTCCCTTCTCCTCTCAAATCTTTCCTAATAACCGCTACCGAGACAATTCCACCAGCCAATGCCCCAACAAAATAAGCACTAATTTCAGGGATTCCATGGATCATGTATCTCAGAATTCCTAATGGTAAATTTATCATACTTCCTTTGGCAAAAATTCCAACTGCAGCTGCAATTACCGATGCATTCCAAACTAAAATAAAAATAGCACCGGCGCCAAAAACTAACGAAAACAAAATAGTAAAAATCAAAACATATATATTGTTCGCAAAAATACTAAGAACACTATTCATCTTAGTAGCAGAGCCAGTTATACTAGAGAGTCCATGTTGCCCAATACAATAGTCATAATTAGAAGGGCTATTAATAGCGCAAAAGGTTTTTATCTGAAAATTAAAATTCTGTCCAGCACTATTAGGTAAAATGATATACCAAAATGAAAATGCTATAACAAAACCTAAGAACATCCACATCATAGCATGAATCGCTTTAGAATGTTCTTTAATCAATCTTCCTGAATCATCAATTTCTATATCCTTTTTCTCCTCTAGTTTGATAATATAATAGATAAAAGGCATGCAACTCATCATAGTAAAAATAACAACTAATAATCCAGATCCCTCTTTTAAAATAGAGTCTTGTCCGAAGACAAACGTCACCAAAAGTAAAGAGACCGAAGCCCAAAACGCTCCAATAAAAAACATCTCCAAAGGTCGTCTCTCAGCTTTTTTCGGCTTTACTAACAACTCAATCATTCTTGTCTCCGATTGAGTTGTTCCATGAACCAACTCCTTGGTACTTTAATAGTTCTATCATAACATCACCTTATTCATGAAGCTTAGTGCAAAGATATGTTTTTAAAGTTTTATCAATTCTTTCAGTTATGAAAAAGAAGTCGCAATCTCGTTTTAATAATATCCTATCAGATATAAAATCTGTCAAAATACAAGGAGCAGAAAATGTTGCTAAGGCAGGAATTAAAGCATTTCTTTTAAATCAAGATAAAAAATCAGCAAAAAAAATTTTAGCAACTAGACCAACAGAGCCACTATTACAGAATGCAATAACAAAATTATTAAAATCACTAAATCCAGAAAAAACTGCAAAAATATTTCTATCAGATTTAAAAAAATCTCATGAAACAACAGCAAGAAAAGGAGCGATGCTAATTAAAAATGATATGAATATCTACACTCACTGTCATTCATCAACCGTCATGGATATTTTAAAATACGCAAAGAAAAAACAAAAAAAACATTTTGTGGTTTATACAACCGAGGTCGAACCACTATTACAAGGACACAAAACCGCAAGGGATTTAGCAAAATCAAAAATAAAAGTTATTATGGCTCCAGATTTAGCAGCCGAACAATCTCTAAAAAAATGCGACCTTTTTCTTTTCGGAGCCGACGCATTTACAAAATCTACAGCAGTAAATAAAATTGGAACTAGTACATTGGTAAGATTAGCAAAACTTCATAGAATTCCCAGGTATTCTTGTGGGGTTTCCTTAAAATTTACAAACAAAGTTAAAATCGAAAAACGATCAGCAAAAGAAGTTTGGAATGTAAAAAATAAAAAAATAAAAGTAGTTAATCCAGCTTTCGATAAAACAAAAATAAAAGATCTTTCGGGAATAATTTCTGAATTCGGGATTTAAACGCCAATGAAATTCGTTAAGAAGGCTCAAGAAAAATTGAAATATTTTTAAGCTACCTTAAGAACTTTCCGCAAAATCATAGAAGCAATAATACTATAACCAAGATAATACCATAGCCACGAATTTCCCAATAACGGAACATAAATACTTCTCAACCAACTAAACAAAATCAAAAACGGGATAATCGTCACAAACATAGGTTTCATCGACGACTTAAACATAACTCCAGTCAATTTCATCATCTCTGCGTTTAACTCTTTCATCACACATCCATCTTTACAATTCTTCAATTCTTTCTGAATTTCTTTTTGTCTTTTTTTCAAACTCTTCAAATGTTCCTGATTTGTTAACCACTTTTGCACCAACGTAGAGACGCAGGTTACAAATATAGAAAAAGCTGCTATAGAAATCTTTGGACTCGCTGTCATCATCTCTATTATTGTCATAATTATAATCATCAATTTATCTTTTTAAATCTACCCTATATTTTAATTTTTATGCCCCAAAGAATCCTTTCAGGGCCGGATTCATGTCAACAGCGTGTTGTTGTGCAATGTTTTGATATAACTGGTATAAAATCATAACAGCCAATAAAATCGCGGTCCCACCAACTAAAGCTCCAAGTAAGTTCGCTACCGACGCCAACAAACCAATAGCTGCACCACCCATAATTGTCAAAGGACCTACATATCTTTTCAAAATAGATTCCAAAACTCTCTCATCTTTTCTAAATCCGGGCATACTCATTCCAGAACTAACTATTTTTTTTGCCTGACTTCTAGCATCCTGTCCCGAAGTTCCAACCCAGAAAAATGCAAATAAAATTGAGAAAGTTACATAAAATAGAACATGAAAAAAAGCCTGAGCTGCAAAAATCCATCTAAAACTACCGGTGATAACCGTTTCTAAAATTGGGTTAGAACCAATCCAGAAAGCCAATCCAGAAATTGCCTGTCCACTAGCCCCAAACCCACCAAGGAAAGTTGCGTGGCCCAACCAATTTTGTAACAGCGACGCGAATAATTGTAAATTAGCAGCTAAAGCTGAAACAAGAATTACCGGGATAACACCAGCATAGAAAAATTGCAAAGGCCATTTAACTGCATGTCCACGAATTCTATCAAAAGCTAAAGGAATTTCAACCTTTAAGCTTTGAGCAAATACAACTCCCAAAAACAAAGCAGCAGTAACAATAATAGGAAAAATAGCTCTAGCAACCCCGGTCCCGTCTCCAATAATCACTGAAGCAACTATAGCCAAAACTTTACCACTCGCCTCAAAAGTTCCCTGAGGTCCAACAAACTGAAATAACTGTGCAAACAATCTCCAACCAATACCAGCAGCAATAAACAATGAAACACCAGAACCGAAACCCCACTTCTGGATAACCTCGTCCATAAATATAATTAGAAAACCACCGAGACACAACTGAAAGATAACAAGTCCTGTAAATCCAGGTTCCGCCGCAATCCCTTTCATTAAAACATAAATTATCGCCTCAAAAATTACAAACGCAAACGCTAATAACTTCTGCATTCCCTGGAAAAATTTCTTACCCTCGTCAGTAGTCTGGTCAATATTAATGATCTGAGCCCCAGAAAGCAACTGCAAGATAATAGAAGACATAACGATAGGACCGATACCTAGCGAAATAATCGAGCCAAAGGAAGTTCCAAGTAAAATAGCTAAATATTCAAACCGAGACAACGAGCTTTCACTAATCCCAAACAGCGGAATATTAGATAAAATGAAAAATCCAATCAAAATAACTAACGTCCATTTCAACTTAACATTAAAACTAACTTTCTTCTCAGTCGGCGCCCTAACCTCGGGCAAATTGTGTAATAAGTCTCTCAAAGCCATTACCTAAGAACATAAATTTGTTTTATAAATATTGTCATAGAAATTATTTACTCTTCGTCTTTAACT
>DAOWDJ010000027.1 GCA_030639065.1 archaeon | reverse complement strand
GGAATTACCAGTGAAAATTGGGCGTCGTGAGGCGTGGCTCTGGTATAGAGACGAGCGTATTTAGTTACGATGGAACGAGCACCCTAATTGATGCAATCGCAGCACGCGAGCTTAGTCAGATGTTAGTACAAATCGTCAGAATCAGATTCTGGATTTGACAGAACGTGGCCTATGTCCCACTCTCTTTCTTTTGAAAAAAGAAATTTATCTTCCACCCAAATGGTGTACCTCTGCTGAGGCAAAGTAGAAAACCATATTCTGAATGTTTTACATTCAACTTCGTGCTTGTCCGATGCTACGCAAAACTTCGCTTAATCGTGCTGTCCTCTCCCTTTGGGCTGGACAACCTGCACGCGCTCGTTTCGGACTTCGCAGTCCCACTCTTTATTATTTAGAATTTAAAAGTTGATCTTATTACTTCTCCTGTTATACCTGATTGTTCTTGAGAATTTTCGTCTTCCATTTTCATATCTTCTTTTCCTTTATCTTCTTTGTCTCCCATTAGTTTTACAAACGACATCATTAAATCTTTTGCATCACCTTTTGCAGAACTTGGAGTTACTTCTGCAGAATTTATTAGAGCTCTTACTTTAAAATACATCTTTATATTATCAGTAAGTCCTTTAACTACTCCCTGTCTTGGCTTATAATCCCACGGAGGTGATTCGAGTTCAGCACCTCGCATTTCCTTTTCTTCAAAATTAATCATGTCATAAAGTTCCATAAAACCTAACTGTATTGTAACATCTGGACTTGGAGCTTCTTCTGGAAGCATTGGTTTTATTAACATAATATCTTCCTCGTTTATTTGGATGTGCATATTAAAAATAACTTCTTCCCCATCTACAACTTGGAAATTTATATTAGCATTTCCATTATATTCATCTACGATTCTTTGAATTATTTTCATCACTTTTTCATTTTCTCTGATTTTTGTTTTCTCTTCATCCGTTAGCCCTTCTTCGTTTTCTCTCTCTGCTTTCTCTTCTGGAGGTCCTGGAAATTCTCCTTTTGCCATGGACCTCTTCATTTCATATTTTACAAATTCTTCCGATGGGAAAATCCAGACTTTCATGTAAGGAGATATAATTGTTACTTTTTCTTCCATCCAATCCATTTTTACTGTTTGGATTTCCTCCCAATATTCTAGGCTTCCAAACTCAGTTTCATACTCTATATTAATTAGATTTATGTCCATCACATCTTGAACATCGTTTTTACCAAGACAATTCATTCTTTCAGCTAATTGCCTCTGGGTTTCTACGTTGTTCCAGTATAATTCGTAAATTCCGCTTTGTGCTTGCTCCCATTCTTCTGCCGAACTTGGCAGGTATTTCTCAAAAAACCATACTGCGAATTCTTGATTGAATCCTCTTTCAAACTCTTGTCTCTGTTTTATTAGGTTTTCTAAATCATGTTTGCACCAATCTGCTTCTCCGCCAGAATAATATTGCTCTTTTAATCCCTGAACTCTTTCGAATGGATCTCCCCATCCTCCAAACCAGATGTGACCCTCAGTTCTTCCTTGCTCTTTCCTACAACCACCTCCTACTTGAAAAACTCCTTTTTCTTGTTTGTGTATATCCTCGTCCTCGAATTCTTTCCACCAATCTGGATTTCCACTTGTACATTTTTCTATACAATTGTCGTCTGGCTGACAGGATTTTTCGCAAGTTTTAAGTTCTACTTCTATATCACATTCCATCTCGTCTCCGCAGGCGTCTCTTGTACATCTGTCTATGCATGGCCGAACGCAATCATTTGCGCACCTTTCTCTATTTTCTTCTTCATGTCGTTCACGTTCTTTCTTGTCTTCTTCTTTCCATTTATCTCGATCGTCTTCATGGTCTTTATCATAATCGTCGTTGTAATCTTCGGAATCTTCTCCGTCATTGCCATCCTCTTTATCGTTCTCGTTTGATTCTTCATTTATTGGTTCTTCTTTTGGGGTACTTTCCTCTTTGGACGATTCATCGGTTTCTTGGATTGACTCTTCGTTAGATGTTCCATCATCTGAAGAATCATCATCTGAACTAGTTTCTTCTGATTCACTTTCTTCTGCTACTACTCTACCTATTATCGTGAACCTTCCTAAGAGTGCTTTGAATAAACCAAAGACTCCTGCTTCGTTTTGTGATTCTTCTGACTCCTCTACTTCAACTTCTACCTCTGGTTCTTGTTGCTCTTCGAGTTCTTCTTCTACTTCTGGTTCTTGTTGCTCTTCGGGTTCTTCTTCTACTTCTAATTCTTCTTCTACTTCTAATTCTTCTAGGTCTACTCTAATGACTTCTGGAATTGAGGTGCATTTTCCGTTAGAACATACATCATTTTCCCCTCCGCAATCAATTGCCACTATGCATTCATATCCTACTATTGGTTCGGTTGATATTGGAGATGGTTGTTCTGGTAGAAATTCTTTTGTGCATCCTCCGTCTTGTTTAAAGCAATTGAAATCCTCCGTGCTTTCTTCGCATAGCATTGTAGAAATATCCTCTTCGAATACACACTCATTTCCGCATTTCGCACAATCTGACGATTCGCATTCTGCTCCCGTTTCTTGCCACTGTCCATTCTCACAAATTTTGGTCACGATTTTTTGATTGTTACATTCTTCGATTTCTTGCTCCCATGATTCGCATTCTGCGGTACATCCTATTAGTTCTATTATTTTACATATTCCTTCCTCATCTTCAGGTTCCGCTCGTATACATTCTGCTACTCCACATGTTGGTTGAGCGCAGTCTTCTGTTGTACTACATATCCCTGTTTCTTCAATGCATATTGGCGGAAGTGTGCACCCGTTCTCATCTTCCCCTTCAAATATTACTTTTCCGGAACATTCTATTGCATCATGTTTTGGACATTCAGCGAAGGTACAGTCTGGTTGACAGGTTCCGTTTCTTAGTGATGTGTCTGCCTCACCCTCTTCGCAAATGTGGTTACCGCATACCGATTCGGTTGATTCGTTTATTTCTTCTCTTGCTTGACAGATTGATTGTATGCAATAGAAATCTACTTGTACTTCTGCCGTTTCGTTTCCACTCGTTGTCGTTTGTATTCCCGTTCCGCATATTTTTCCTCCACATTGAGAGTCTGCACAATCTATCTCTCCATTTTCATTATCATCTTGATTATTGTTACAAATTTCTTCTCCTTTTTCTTTGAATTCTTCGACTAATCTTTTCTCGAAATCTGTTTGGGTAAAATAGAGTTCTTTCATATCATACTCGGAAAATAGGTTAAAGTAGAAAGCCTTTCTCTGTTCGTATTTTTCTTTTTGTATTTCTTTTACTACCTGCCTCTGTTGCTGGTCTTGTTTTATCCAGCCATAATTTTGGTCAAATTCATGACGATCCTCTTCGGACATTGAATCTATTTGATTTTCGAAAGTTACTCTTACCTCGTCCCAAACATTATTTGATTTTTCGCTCCATGCCTGATTTATTGAATTCAGCGACTCGGAATATATTTGCGCTTTTTCGTATTCTCCTGATTCTAAATATTGTTTGGTATTTTCTAAAACTTGTTTTATTTCTGACATGAGTTCTATTTCGGTCATCTGTTTGTAGTCTTTATACTCTCTTCTAAATTCTTCTTCCTGATGTCTGAACCTTCCTTCTATCCACATATGCAGGTTTATGTAATTCCATTCACATTCTTCACACATCTCTAGCCGCATCATCGCTTCAAAATCTTCTCCTTCGTAGAATGTGAATTCGTTAGATAATATCTTCTGGGTTTGTCTCTGATTTTCACTTCCAAAGATTGCCTTCATTATATCTTCGCATTTGCCTTGACCTTGCATAAAATAATTCTGAAAAACTCTCTCTGCATTTACGCTTTGTTTTGCTAGATTTTCTGCGTTTGCATTCGTTGGGTTTTCGCTGAATTCCTCCGCTAGTAATTTAATTTCATCTACCTTTGAGTCTATGTCGAGTTGGTCTTGTGGTCTTTTGAATTCGGTGTTAAAATGTAGTCTATATATTATAGAACCTTCTTCTATCTCTTCCTGAAACTCCTTACCTTCGAAGTTGTCGTCGAATTTTCTTTTGCCGAAAATCGACGGGAATGCTTCCATTCTTATCTGTATTTTTTTACCATCAAAAATTATTTTTCTCCAAATCGGAACTGGAAAATCTAATTTTATATCACGTTCTTCGCCCTCAACCCAAATCCATTTTGTCTCCTCGAATGGTTCTCCTAATATTTTCTCTATTTGTTCTTGTTTTACGACTCCGCCTATCTCTCTATTTGTTACTCCAAGAATCTCATTCATTCCCTCTCTTACGGAACTTATATATATAATTAATTGAACGTAATCAATGTTTCCCGTCTCATATTCTTCCGCATAATGATTTAATTTTTGGATTTGTGAGTCGATTGTTTTTGTAGAATCCGTTGCGAGGATAGTTGGCAATAGCAATAATGAAAATAGAATTACTAGGATCACCTGTTTTTTCATTTGTTAATAGTGTTATCGATTTATTTAAATGTTTTGTCGACGTTAAAATATAAGCATCTTTATTGCTTGGCCTATAAATCCGGCAAAAATTGGAATTGCTAAATTGTCGTCTATGTGAGGAAATATTGTTTCGACAAATGTTGCCATTAGTGCCATTGGGATTATGATTGCCCAATTTCCTATTATTAAATATCCTATAATTAGGTTAACTGCTAATTCTGCTATGATGCCTTCCCATGCGGTATCTTCTAGATTTTTTATCCAGTGTTTTCCGAATGCTATACCAAAAATCGCGGCAGCCATATCTCCTAATACGGTCATAAGAATAACCGCTAGAGCAATTTCAAAATCAAAAATAGCAAGAGCAATAATCATTCCGAGAATATAATAAACCTGTCCCCCGAGACTATTTTCCTCTTTTTCTCTCCAGAAAATATGAAAGATTGGTATCTTCTTTTTTTGAATTATCCTAAAAAATTCTATTGCAATAAAAAATAGAAAGACCGACAAAAGAAGGAGCATAGAAATTTTTGAGGATTTGAACAACTTAAGAGACACCCAATATAGCAATAAATAAACAAGCCCAAGAAGATGTATTGATTTTCTTTTCAATTCAAATATAAGTTTTGACATGGCAGTAGTTGGAAAAAGTAGTTTTTATAATGTATGTATGGGGCTGGGGAGAATCTACTCAAACTTCACACTAAAATTTTTCTAATCACTTCGTTGAGAAAAATTCGCGCAAAGATTTTCGCTCCCTACGTAGTGAGTTCGATATGGGGCTGGGGAGAATCGAACTCCCTACACCACGGTCTTCAGCCGTGTGCTCTCCCAATGAGCTACAGCCCCATTAAAAAAAGATATAGCTCTGAGTTTTTAAGTTTAATGATGATAAATACTTTTATAAACAAAAGAATTATCATCTAGTTATGAGGAATGATAAGAAGGGTGCGATGGAAATGTCTATTGGGACTATTGTTATTATTGTTTTATCTATGTCTATGTTGATATTGGGAATGGTTTTGGTGAAGAATATTTTTGGTGGGGCAACTGACATAGTAGATTCGAGCACTCAACAAATATCTTCTGAAATAGCAAAGATTTATGGTGATGATAAAAGATTGGTTATCTATCCTAGTGTAGACATCTTCGATGTTAAAGCTGGAGATACAAGTGCTTTTGCGATTAGAATAAAAAACTTATTAGAGAATACGGCTGCTGATTCAGTTGTTTTTTCTTATAGTATTACTCTTGATGATTTTGAAGAATGTGGGTTAAGTGAAGGGGAAATTTTTAGTTGGATGAAAGGCGAATCTGGACAGGGTCTTGGAATTTCTTCCGCTGGTGAGCATCTTGAAAAAATATTGTTGGAAATTCCTGAGGGAGCTCCTCTA
Source organism: archaeon (assembly GCA_030639065.1). Classification (GTDB taxonomy): domain Archaea; phylum Nanobdellota; class Nanobdellia; order Pacearchaeales; family GW2011-AR1; genus JAGVXH01. Next base: position 24,324 of record DAOWDJ010000027.1, on the reverse strand, counting down.
TGTTCTTTCAAAGTGAGAGTTGCGGTCGAACAAAATAATCAACCTTATGCCAATGAGCAAATGTTTATTAGAATTAAAGGTTAAGTCTAATATTGTTAGTTTTTGATGTAGAAGTTTTACCTTAAGTTTATTAATTGGACTATTATTTTTATATCATGAAGATTTTAGCTATTGGAGATTTTCATGGGAAGTTTCCTGTGAGATTGAAAAAATTAGCAAGAAGTGCCGACTTGATTGTTAGTATTGGTGATTATCCTGCGTGGAAACTTAAAGAAACTTTTTTTCGAGAATGTTATAGAACTGATAAGGAATTATGGGAAGTTGTTGGTAAACAAAAGTATAAGAAATCGATTCTAAAAGATTGGGAAAGTGGAGAGAAAATTTTGAAAAGTTTAAACTCTTTTGGAATTCCAATAATGACAACTATTGGGAACTATGATAACCATTATTTACATGATGCACTTGATATAAAAAGGGGGGAGGGTGGAAGTAGTTGGAAATGGGCAAAGCAAGATTTCTTTTCTAAAATCATTAAGAAATTCCCAAGAATAAAAAGAGTTGATTATAGGGCTGTAAAATTTGGAGGGCTTGTTTTTATTGGTGCGCTTGGACATTCTTTTCCTGGAAAGATTAAAAGTAAATCTTATAAAAAGCATCGTGAAAAGTTGGAAAAATTATTTAGAAAATATTCTGAAGAAAATAAAAGAAGAAGGGTTATTTTTTTAGTGCACAATATGCCATATGATTGTAAATTAGATAAAATTCGTGATAAAGATGCTCCCGCAGTAGCAAGAGGAAAACATTATGGTTCAAAATTAATTAGAAGGATTGTTGATAAATACCAACCGATTCTTTGTATTGGTGGACATATGCATGAGAATCAGGGAAAATGTAGAATCGGGAAAACATTGACTCTCAATACTGGAGCAGCGATGGATGGGAAATGCGCGATTATAGATTTCAATTTTGAAAAGGGAAAAGTTAAAAGTATTAAATTTGTTAATTAATCATGCTAAAATTATACAATACCTTAACTAGAAAAAAAGAGGAATTTGAGCCTATTAATGCTGGGAAAGTCGGACTTTATACTTGTGGTCCGACGGTTTATTGGTTTGCGCACGTTGGGAATCTTCGAAGTTATGTTTTTGCAGATGTTTTAAAACGAGTTTTGATGTATAATAATTTTGATGTTAAGCATATTATTAATGTGACCGATGTGGGACATCTTACTTCGGATGCTGATAGTGGGGAAGATAAATTAGAGAAATCGGCGAAGAAAGAGGGGAAGACAGCTAAGGAAATTAGTCGTTTTTATTTTAATGCGTTTAAAGAGGATTTTATAAAACTGAATTTGATTGAGCCATTTAAGTGGACTTGGGCGACGGAACACATTAAAGAACAGATTGATATGATTAAAATTTTGGTTAAAAAAGACTATACCTATGAGACGAGTGATGGGATTTATTTTGATACATCAAAATTTGAAGATTATGGAAAGTTGTCCAATAAAAAAGTTGAAGGTCTTGAAGCTGGAAAAAGAATTGGCATGAGAGAGAAAAGAAATAAAACAGATTTTGCTTTGTGGAAATTTTCTAAACCCGAAGATAATAGGCAACAAGAATGGGATAGTCCGTGGGGGACTGGATTTCCTGGATGGCATATTGAATGTTCAGCCATGGCCTCTAAATATTTAGGTAAACAATTTGATATTCATACTGGTGGCGAAGACAATATGCCGATTCATCATGAGAACGAGATTGCACAGAGCGAAAGTGCTTGGGGAAAGAAGCCTTGGGTTAAGACGTGGATGCATGGAGCGTTTTTGAATGTTAAGGGTGGAAAAATGTCAAAGTCTAGTGGAAAGATTAAGACTATTAGTGAGTTAGAGGATGACGGTATTAACCCTATGGCTTATCGGTATTTTACTTATTCTGCAAAATACAGAAAGCCGTTGATTTGGAGTGAAGAGGCGATACAAGGAGCTTTGAATTCTTATAAGAAGTTGAGGAATATTATTTCTACTATTGATAATGATGGAAAAACTAATAAGGAATATTTAAAGGAATTTGAGAAAAGGGTTAATGATGATTTGGATATGCCTGGGGCGGTAGCTGTTTTGTGGAAATTGGTTCGAGATGAAAAAGCTAAAGGTAAAATTGGAACAATTAAAGAAATGGATGAGGTTTTTGGATTAAAATTGTTAGAGGTTAAAGAAAAAGTTGAAGTGCCTGAATATATTTTAAAATTAGCAATTGAAAGAGATTCTGCTCGGGAAAGAGGAAAGTATGAAGAAGCTGATAAAATAAGGGTCGATATTGAGAAAAGGGGTTGGAGAATTATAGATGTTAAAAATGGATTCAGGAAAATTGAAAAAATAAAATGACCATCTTAATTAATTTTAAATTTAGCAGTCCGCAATGAATAATATTTCAAAAACTATGCAAATTCTTGGAAAGAAATATCCTCGAAGTACAACTACTTTGAATACAATGCGTGGAAATTCTACGCCGTTTGAAATTTTAATTTCTTGTTTATTATCGCTGAGGGCTAGAGACGAAGTGACTGATGTTATTTCTAAAGACTTATTTTCGATTGCCAATACTCCTGAGAAAATTGTTGCGATGAGTGATAAAGAATTGAAGAAGATTATTTTTAAGAGTGGACACTTTAACAAGAAAGCTGAAATTCTAAAATCTGTCTCTAGGGAATTAATTAAACGATTTGATTCAAAAGTTCCCGATGATTATGATAATTTAATTTCAATTAAAGGAGTTGGACCTAAGACTGCTAATATTGTTTTGGCGTTTGCTTATGGCAAAATGGTTTTGCCGATTGATGTTCATTGTCATAGAATCCCGAATCGCCTTGGATGGATTAAAACAAAAACACCTGAGGAAACCGAAAAAGTTTTGGAGAAGATTTTACCTAAGAAATATTGGAAGGAATTTAATTCTGCGTTCGTGCAATTCGGACGAGAGATTTGCTTGCCGATTTCTCCTAAATGTTCGGAGTGTTTAGTTAATAAATATTGTAAGAGAGTTGGTGTTGTGAAAAGTCGATAAGATTAAAAAGAAGTTCTTGTTATAGATATTAAGATGGTGAAAAAGTTTGCATTTATTGACCGGTCTTATAAGCCAACCAGTAATGATCTAATTTGTCTGTTTAAGGTAACTCCGGAAGGAATGAGTTTTGAGGAGGCTGTGAATAATGTTGCACTAGAAAGTTCTGTCGGGACTTGGACTCCGGTCTCGTCTAACCAGAAATATGTGAATAAGTTAGGTGCGAAGGCTTTTGCTATTTCTGGAGACTGGGTTAAAATTGCTTATCCACAAGAATTATTTGAAGAGGGAAGCGTTTCAAATATTTTATCGTCGATAGCTGGGAATGTTTTTGGGATGAAAGCAGTTAAGGGTTTAAGGCTAGAAGATATTAAATTTCCACAAAAGTTATTGAAAAGTTTTCCAGGTCCTCGCCATGGTATTAGGGGATATCGAAAGATCCTGAAAATTAAAAATCGTCCATTAGTCGGAACAATTGTTAAACCAAAGTTGGGATTGAGAACGAACGACCATGCCAGGGTTGCTTATGAAAGTTGGATTGGTGGATGTGATTTAGTTAAGGATGATGAAAATTTGTCGTCGCAGAAATTCAATCCGTTTGAAAAAAGAGCTGCGAAAACTTTGGAGATGTGTGATAAGGCTGCTGAAGAGATTGGAGAAAATAAAGGTTATTTGATTAATGTGACTTCGGAAGCAATGACGATGTTAAATCGTGCGGATTTGGTTAAGGAACTTGGTGGTAAGTTTGTTATGCATGATATTATTACAGCTGGATTTTCGAGTCTTGAAACTTTAAGAAAAAATTGCAAATTGGGAATCCATGCACACAGGGCAATGCATGGAGCGTTTACTGAGAATCCTGATCACGGTTTATCTATGATGTGTGTTGCAGATTTTGCTAGAATGGCTGGAGTTGATAGTTTGCATATTGGAACCGGGATTGGAAAAATGCGAGGTGGAAAGCGAGAGGTTGGTGAGATTAATGAGGAAATTGAATCTAAAAGAGTTGGAAAAACAAAACATAGATTAGAGCAAAATTGGGCTGAGATGAAACCTGTATTTTCTGTTTGTTCTGGTGGAATTTATCCCGGGCATGTTCCATATTTGATGAAAAACTTTGGAAAAGATATTATCATTCAGGCTGGTGGAGGGTGCCATGGTCATCCTAATGGGACTAGAGTTGGTGCTACAGCAATGAGACAGGCTGTTGATGCGACTATGGAAGGAGATAGCTTGAATGATTATGGGAAATCTCATAAGGAGTTAATGGACGCCTTGGAATTTTGGGGACGGGTTAGGTTTTAATAGTTATTTTTGTATTTATTTTCATGAGAGAATTTATTTATTATTCTAAAAATGCTGTTACTGCGGGGAATATGATTAAAGATAATTTGATGAAAGCGGGACGAATGGATATTGTCTGCAATGTTATTATTTCCGTGTTTTTTACCTCAAATGCGATGAGAGATGATGTTAAATTGCATCTGATTTTTGATGGGCCTCCGAATGCTCCACGACATTTGGTTTTGGAATCGAATGAAGAAATGCCTATTTCTAAGAAAAATGTTGCGGGATTAATTAAAAGGATGCTATATAAGTCGCCGGACAGCGAGGGACTTTTGGAAGTTTTTCCTGGAGCTTCTATTGAGAGAAAAAGTTTTGAGCATTTGGTAAAAGAATTGGATTCTGAGGGAAAAGATGTTTTATTGTTGGATGAGAAGGGTGAAGATATTCGTAAAATGAATTTGAACAAGAAACCTGTTTTTATTATTGGGGACCACGAGGGATTTCCTTCAGATAAGAAAAAGTTCTTGAAGAAGATTGATAAGGTTTCTGTTGGGCCGAGGGTTTTATTTGCGTCGCAGGTTGTAACTGTATTGCATAATGAAATAGATAGGAAAGAATCACAATAATGTTTTTATACTAATGCAAGTTTTGTTTTTTATGAAAAACGATAAAGAATATGTTGCTACATTAAATCTCTCCCGTTTTACTATCTCTAATGGAAGAGGGGAGACTCAAAGAGTTGCTCCGGTTCATGTTGGATTAGAATGTGCCAGACGTTATCATGGTCAAAATGTTAGTCGCAAAGAACTTGAAAATATAACATCAAAATATGAGGGGATAATGTCACAATATAAAGAAATATTAGATTCTCTTGATTCTAAAACTCCTGCAATGGAACTAGAAGATATGTTCTCTATCTGTGAAGATAAAAATGGATTAAAAGTTGATAGTGTTTTTTATGAGGGTAGTATAAATACTTCTGATGAACGTCTTAGATTTGATCATAAAATGTCATATGGAAAATATTTGGAGCTTAAAAAACCGTCTATTATAGGAATTACAAGAGTCGCTAAGGATGATATAACTTCTACATTTGATTAAGGGTATTTAGACCGACAAGAATAAAAACCTTCTTCAATTTTATTTAGTATGGTAAAAAAAGCAGTTCGATTAATCGTGCAGGGAACTGTGCAGGGAATTTTTTTTAGGCGGTTTGTAAAAGAACATGCTGATGATTTAAAATTAAGGGGATTTGTTCGTAATCTTGAAGATGGCACTGTGGAGATTCTTAGTGAGGGTGAGGGTGAACAAATTGAGAGATTGATTGGGTTTGTTCAAAAAGGTCCTGAGCATGCACAGATTAGGAATGTGAAAATTGAAGAAAGAAAATGGTCTGGGGAATTTAAAGAGTTTAAGATATTGAGGTTTTAGTCCCCTATAACTAATTTTATAAATCTATAATATATATAATCTTATGGCAGATAAATTTTTTTGGGCTGACGCTATTGCAGATAGAATAATCAAAGAGAAGGGTGATAAAAAGGAGTACGTATGTGCTTCGGGAGTTACACCGTCGGGGCAAGTTCATATTGGAAATTTCCGTGAGGTTATTACGACAGATATGGTTGTGAAAGCATTACAAAACAAAGGGAAAAAAGTGAAATTTATTTATTCGTGGGACGATTTTGATAGATTTCGAAAAATACCTAAAGGTGTTGGAGCCGAATATGAGAAGTATCTTGGAATGTCTATTAGTGATATCCCGTCTCCTTATGATGGTTCTATGAACTATGCTGAATATAATGAAAAAAAGTTTGAGAAATCGCTGAAAAGTGTTTTTATTGAGCCAAAATTTATTTATCAAAATAAAATGAATAAAAAGTCTGCCTATGCTGACTTAATTAAAACTGCTTTGGAAAAACGAAACGAGATAAAAGAGATTCTTGATAAATTTAGAAAAGAGCCCTTGGCTGAAGACTGGTGGCCGATTATGATATATTGTGATAAATGCAAAAAAGATTTGACGACCATAACTGGCGTTGATGGTTATAATGTGTCGTATGAATGCGAATGTGGATATAACGAAACTTTTGATATTCGAAAGAAGGGAATTATTAGTATTCGGTGGCGAATTGATTGGCCATTAAGATGGAGATACGAAGCGGTTGATTTTGAGCCGGGTGGAATTGACCATAGTGTTTACGGGGGATCATTCACTACGTCGAAAGAAATTTGCAAGAAGATTTTTGATTTTGAGCCGCCGATTTACCAATTTTATGAATGGATTGGAATTAAGGAGGGGCAGGTGTTTAGTAGTTCGTCTGGAAATGCTCTAACTTTGGAAGAAGTTGGGGAGATTTATGAGCCAGCTGTTTTGAGATATTTGTTTGTCGGAACGAAACCTAAAAGTGTTTTTCAAATTAGTTTTGATAATGATGTGATTAGTATTTATGAAAAATTTGATACATTAGAAGAAAAATACTTTGAAGGAACGTGTAATCCTCGTGAAAAACGAATGTATGAAATGTCTGTTGTTAATGTTCCGAAAGTAAAACCTGAAAGAAGTGGATTTAAAGGATTGATTACTTCTGTACAGATTGGGAAAATTAAGAATCTAAACAATTACGACAAACTCCGGGCAAAAAAAGTTTCTATTTGGTTAGATAAGTATGCTGGAGATGATATGAAATTTGAAGTTCAAGAAAAGATTGATGGGGAATTTAGTGAGGCTGAGAAGGCTGCCCTCGCTCAACTAAAAGATGTATTAAAAGAAAGAGAATACAGCGAAGAAAAAGAGTTGTTTAATAAATTCTATGAAATCTGTGAAAGTAGTGATTTAGATAACAGTGAATTTTTTGATGCTGCATATAGAGCGATTATTAAAAAAACTAAAGGTCCCCGATTGGCAAGTTTAATTATATCTATTGGGCAAAAAAAGATTATTAAGTTATTGGGTACTTTAAAATAAGATGGCATTAATAGTAAAAAGTAAAATTAAAAAATATGTTGATTTGAATGTTGGTGAAGAGGTGGCAAGAGCATTAGAAATGCAAGTCGAGGAAATATTGAAAAAGGCTGAGGAAAGAGCTAGGGCAAATCAGCGTCGAACAATTTATGCGAGAGATTTGTAGATAAATTTATAATTCTTGGATTACTTAGTTATTTATGGAGTTAGAAAGTGCTGATGTCGAAAGCGAATATAAGGCTAGTGTGGGTGATGATGGCAATGTAGTTTTAAAAAAGAAATCTAAAATTACTCGGGGCTCAAAAAGTCGATCCGGTGGCGGTACATTTGAAGCTAGAGCTAGAAAAGACTTAGAAGAAAAGGGGTGGATTGTTGATAAGTGGTCAAATAATCTTGATTTGGATGCTGGACTAATACGTCCAGCGAAAAGGATATTTAGAAAATTTAATGCAAATATGGGTGTTATGACAATCGGAACTGGATTTCCGGATTTCGTTTGTTTTCAGAAACGAGGAGACTTGTTTAAGGTTATTGGAGTTGAGGTTAAAATGAATGGAACTTTGAGTAGGATTGAGAAAGAAAAATGTGCATGGTATTTGAAGAATGAGATTTTTAGTGAGATTTTAATTGCATCGAAGATTCAGGAAAAGAAGGGTGCGAAAATTGCGATTGAATATGTAGACGTTAGCGAGATACTTGGAAGAATGAGAGAGTAGGGTAAAGTTTATATTCGGCAAATTGTTTTTAGTTTTATGAGAAAAATTCGGACAGAAGCGGAGACAAATAGGAAAAGAAAGAGAAATCAAATTCTTATTGGCACAGTTATGATTGGGTTACTGGTCTTCTCTACGCTGGGATATTCATTAATGAGTAACGATAAAGATGAAGAAGATTTTGCGGTAAATGAATATGGGATTGATTTCTTTAGGGAAAACGGATTTTGGAAGGTTGTCCTAGGTGAAGATGTGTTTGGGTTTCAAAATTTACCTTCGGAAGTTTCGGATATTAATGTAAATATTTCGCTTAACTTAGGAATGTATTCTGGACAACCTTTATATTTTGTTAATCCGGATATGGGTGCTTCAGAAGTTTTAAATAATATAGGGCGATATGTTTTAAGATATCAGGAGGCATGTCTTGCTCTAGAAGATGGAGAAAATGGGAGCTCTTGTGAGGGAGATTTACCTACAAAAGATTGTAAAAGTAATTTAATAATTTTTGAGGGAGGGAGTGAAACTAAAGTTTATCAGGATGAGAACTGCATTTACATTGTCGGTGATGAGATAATGGGAGCCGATGCATTTTTATATAAGCTTTTAGGTATAAATTAAATGGCAAAGAAAAAGAAGATTACAAAGGCAAAAAAGGTTGTCAAGTTGACGGACGACGAGAAAGAAGAGTTAAAGATGGAAGGAGAGTTGCCAAAGAAATCTGTTAGAGAAAGAGAAGATAAACAATTGATTTGGTTTTTTATTATTGTAGGAGCTATTTTTGCTACGGTTTTTATTTTCTATTTTTCTATCGAAGGTGCTAAAACTTTTGAATATAGTGAGATAGATTGGATGATTGAAGATTATAAAGATTTGAGAATTTATCATGGACAGTTTACGTCTTTAACTGACGAAAATTTAATATATAATATATTTTTAAGGAATGATCCTAGAGAAAACGATATTTCTACGGAGGGAACTTTTGATAAATTTAGATATGGTGGAGTTGTCTCTTTTAGCCCTGAAGTTGAAAGCTGTAAAGGTGAAATGGCTAGGGTTATGCTCGACCTTGGTGGATTTTTAAGACAGGGAGTTGGCGTTGGGCCATTAGAGATTGGTTCTACTGACGAATCTATCGCTAGCGACAATGACAGACGCTTTGCACGATGTGATACAATATCTGATAGAACACTAATTATTATGGAAATTGGGACTCCATCTATTGTACAGAACGAAAATAACCCTTATTGTTATACTATCACTGTTGAAGATTGTAATGATATAGCTCCCGTTGAGCGATTTATAGTTAAGAGTGTTGAAGATTTTATGGAGGCTAAAAAGGCCCTTGAAGGGAATGCCGAACCTGCATAATGGATGTCCAAATTTTAATAGGGTTCTTATTGACTGTCTCTCCCGTATTTGAGTTGAGGGCTGGTTTACCAGTTGTTATCGAATATGTTGTGAGGAATAATCTTCCGGTATTGCCTTATTTTTTGCTTGTTCTGGCATTGAATATTCTTGTTGTATTTTTGATATTTATGTTTTTTGATTTTATACATGAAACTCTTATGAATTGTAAATGGTATAGGAGGGTTATAGGGCGTGTTTTAGCCAGAACACAAAAGAAGGTGGACAAAGTCAAGGTTCGGATGAACAAGTGGGGTTATTTTGCATTGATGCTTTTTGTCGCGATACCCGTTCCTGGAAGTGGGGCGTGGACAGGAACGCTTGTTGCGTGGATAATGGGACTAGATAGATTAAGAAGTTTTGCGGCTATTGCTGTTGGTGTTGTAATTGCTGGTTTAATTGTGCTTCTTTTTTCGCTTGGATTTTTTAACGGGGTTTATTAAACTTTTCAGATATTTGAAATCTGTGTATATTGGGATTGATTTAATCTTGTAAATCTTAACGACGCTAAACCAGACTCCTATCACGAATAATGTTGAAATTATATGCCAGAATATCCAGTGAACTACTTCGAAATATGATGTATTTGCTAAAGGGATTAGTATTAAAATTCTTATAATGTTTAGCGTGAAAAACATTGCGAATGCTGTAAGAATTGCTTTTGCTCTCGTTTTGGGCTTTATATCTGCTGTTGAAAGGAGCAATAGAAATAATAAATAAAATGCGGAGCCAGCAACACATGCAGGGACGATTTCAATTCCTATTTTAGTTGTAAAAATTATATTATCTGCTAACGTCGTGTCTGTAAAAATCAGGAGTATCTTGTTTATTGTATGAATCGTTAGGGGCGTTAAAATCTTGTAGATAATGTATAAATTGCCTATTCCGAGTAATAGTATTGCAGAATACCTAAAAAATAATCCGAATATTTTTTTCGATTGTTTATTCATTGTTCTCGAACGAATTAGTTATTTAAAAAACCTTTTAGAACTGTGGGCTTACTTTTCTTCGGGAAATCTTTACTATTAGAATTGAAACGATTGCAATAAGTAATCCTGCGATTCCCATAGATATATAGAGTATTGTGTTACTTCCTACCTTCTCGTTAATCTTTGCAAAGAAACTTGGGCTTTCTGCGATGTTAACAGAAACCGCTTGATCATAGGACTCTCCGTCTACAATTGCGTTTATATTGAAAGACTGTATTCCCGAAACTGTTGGTTTAAGTACAATTGTTACTTCTACAAATTCTCCTTTGTTAATCGAAGCAGTTTGAGGGGAAATACTTATTAGTGTTGCCCAATTTTCGAAGTCTGATAGTGAGATTACAAAATCATTATCTTCACCATTGTTTGTTATAATGGATTTTATTGTTAATTCGTTTCCTACTTCTGCTATGGATTCTAGGTTTGCGTTTACTGTTGGGTCAGGACCTCTGCAGCTTAGGATATCTAACTTAACTGCGAAATCTTTATCTAAATCGTTGTATGAACTTTCCCCGTAAGATGATATTAATAATTCATCTTCGTCATCATCGTAATCATAATAGGTTGTAACTTCTATGTTATAATATGAATTAGTTAATCCTTCAGGCACATCAAAAACAAATACTATCTCTTGTCTTTTTCCGGATCTCAAGTCGTTAACAATTATTTTTTCATCTATTCCTAAGGTTGAACTATATAAGTTTACGAGAATTTTTTCTTCTTTATCTTCTCCTAAATTATATACATCTAGAGCAACTTCAACATTATTGTCTCCACAAGAAGCTAGAACATCTTTCCATTCTGGTTTTACTATAACTGCTCGATTACCAAGCGTTACTACTTCAATTACATGGTAATTATCTTCGTTGAAGTCACTTGTTGAGGATGCAACACAGTGAGAACTCTCGTCATCTTCAGAATATGCTCTGAAATAAATTCTGTATGTTCCTTCTAGGTCTGCTGGAACTTCGCTTATTTTGAAAACTGCTACTTCGGAATCGTCATCATTAATCCTTCCTAAGTCAATTGATTCATCATCGAAATCGAAATCGTTTGTAACATCCTCATCATTTTCATCTAAAATCATAATTTCAACTATTACATCATCCACATCGTCATCGTTATCGTTGTTTTCAATTTCAATTTCAATTTCAATTTCGTCAAGTAATTCCCATTCTTCATCATCCCCTTGTCCTAAGTTAGTAATCTCAAAATCTTCTATTTCTAGTGTTCCAACTTCTCCGTTGAAGTCGTCGCAATAGTTATAGGGTATAATTAAAACTGAGAAAGCAAGAGTTTCATCTATTGTGGACGCATCGCTTCCTACATTAATATTACCCGTAATAGTTCCTGTTTGATATTCATCAAAAGTTATTGTAGCTGTGATTGTTTCTGTTGTTGAAGGTGGAGTGTCTCCAACGGCAATTTCTGTATCATCAAAAATAGAAGTTACTCCCGTATGTGAAGAAGTAAAATTTGAAAGATCATAAATTGTTCCTGCTGCACCCTCATTTGTCAAATCAAAGACAATTTCAAATGAACCCGCATTATGAGAAACATTTGCTGGGCTTGAAACTTCTACAATACCATTTAAATCTACAGCACTTACCATTCCTAAACTCATTAGTAAAACTGCAAGAATTCCGATAGTTGCGAATGTGCTTTTTATCATGTTGTAATTTTGTAGTTACACTTTATAAAGATTTCTGTGATTGGATGATATAATGATTTTTGTAAAATTAAATGAATTCTAATATGTCTGATAGATTTATAATTCGCATGTCGTCGCGAGCGAGTCCAGAGCAGGCGGTGTTTATCCAGATTTGTATTTGTGGAAAGTTTTCAAATTCGGAGGTATTGATATTGTTTGCTTCAAAAATATAGACTTTTTTATCGAGTTTTTCTACCTTTTCTTTTATCTTGTAAATTGCCTTTTGATGTTGTCCGTATTTTGTTGAAACTAGTAGTCCGATTGTTTCTGCCATTAGGAATTTTTTTTGCTTTGTTAATACTTTTTTATTGTGGGCGTCTATTTCCTCTTGTTTGATTTTTTCGAGAGTGTGAGTTGTGAATACATAGATTTCTTTTTGGAGTTGGGTTGCGTTATTTATTGCGTGGAATGTCCCGTCTGTTATCATTAGGAGAGTATCTGCGGATTTGTCAAAAGCCGAGGAATTGCATCCGAGAACGTGAGCCTTGTGGTAAGCACCTTGTTTGATTATGACTTTTTTGCCTTTTGATTCGAGATACGATTTGACTTTTGGAACTAGGTCTATATATTGGATAGTGGCTGCAAGTGAGATTGTTTCGCCTTTTAGGCTGTCTAATAGATTGTATTTGATATCTGAGTCTTTGAACTTGCGTTTGGTTTCGATGAATAGGGTTTTCATATATAGGGCAGAAAAATTGGCTTTTTAAAATTAATTAGAATCGTTCCATTTCGTCTCTTCTTGGAGCTTCTTGAATTTCTTCCATTCCTTTCTGAATATCAAAAACTTTGGATGGTGTTGCGATTACTATACCTTCACCGAATCCTGCAATTTTTCCGTCAAGTGCTTCAACTGTTTTCTTGATTTTGGAGATTGCTCTCTTCAATTCAATAACATCTTTAGACTTTAAGGCTCTAATATCTATAACTGCGATTGTGTATCCTTCTCTTAGAGAATTTAAAATTGGGTTAATGTCTTCGTAAACTTTTAGTGTAAACGTTTTGATTAAAACTTTAGAATCGGATTTCTCTTGTTCTAAATCAATTTCTATAAACTCGGATGATAACTCGTCATCCATTCCCATCATTTTTTTGAATCTGTCAAATGCCATAGTATAATTTCATAATATTAGTATTTAAATATTTATGTGGTCTTATTAGTATGTTATAGTTAATAATGTATTAACTCAAATCTAACCTTGAATCTTTTTCATCACTTCTTCACGGATAGATTCCATCTTTTCGGAGAATTCTTTTTCTTGTCCGTCAATAGTTTTCATTCTAATTTCAATTAATTTTTTCTTCTTTTCCATATCTTCTAGAATTGCTTCTTTTGTTGTCTTGATTAATACTTGATTCCCGATAATTCTAGATACCTCTCCTTCTGTTTTTTCTACTTCTTTAATTATTAAATCTGCTTCATTAGATTCCATTGAGAAAGCATTTTTCTGCATTAGAAGTTGTTGGAATGTTTGTTCCATCATTTGAAGTTCTTGGATTTTTTGCTGAGTCTCTTCATCCAAATTTGCCAATGGGTTTGCGTGGTTATGTGTTGGATCATTACATTCTTCTGCCATTTTAATCTGAATTTACTGTTTTCATTTTATTTCTTGGTTTATAGAAAATTCTCGAGCCACATTCTGGACAGACGAATCTTTTTTTCAGGTCTTTCGACTTTAGATTATTTCCACAATGAAAACATTTGTATTCTGCCATTTTAGTTTTTGGTTTTTTGAGTTTTTAAATGAAACGCTCCGCCTGCGAAATTCTTTCCGCACTTTGTGCAAAGCCATATTGACCTTCCGTCTCTTTTAGCCCAGCCTTTACAGAATGGGCATTCTTGCTTGATTCGCTGTTTTCTTTCTACAGCTATAAGTTTATTCTTAACTTTCCCGTACCCTGCGCCGAATCTTCCGGCTGCTCCGATTTTTTTCTTCTTTACTGCCATTTTTTGAATTTAATATGGGGCCACGCAGATTTGAACTGCGGTCGCGAAGTCCCAAACCTCGAATCATACCAGGCTAGACCATGGCCCCATGATTATGAGGTGATTTATTGATTAATAAAGTTATTCTTTCTTTTCTTCTTCTGTAGTTTCCGTTGCCTCTTCGGCCTTCTTTTCTTCCTCTGCGGCTTTCTCAGCATCCTCTGCTTTCTTAATTGCTTCCTGTTGTTCTGTTATAGTTGCAAAATAAGCATCTATTTCTTTTTGTTTTTCTGGATTAACATCGGTTTTTTGTGCTGAGATTTCTTCTGCATATTTTCCTTCAGCAATTTCTTCTAAAACCTCTTTTACTTCTTTATTTTCAATTAATACTCCTAAAGCTTGACATGTTCCAATTATTGATTTTAGAGTTGCCATAAAATCATTTGAAAGCATATGGTCGTGTTTTGCTTTTGCTATAGAAATTACTTGCTCTATTGCAAGATTTCCTACTTTTTGTTTTAATCGAGCACCTGATGCTTTCTCGATTTTTAGTTCTTTTTTGATTAATTCAGAGGTTGGTGGAGATAGGACTTTGATTGAGACTTCTTTTGTTTCTGCATTTACTGTTAGATGAACTGGAACGGTTACGCCCTTAAACCCTGCGGTCGCTGTGTTCACGTCGGAGATAACTTGACCCATATTAATTCCCATTGGACCAAGTTGCTGTGCAACTGCTGGACCTGGCGTCATACTTCCGCCTTCAACCAATAATTTGATAACTGCCATTGTAATTTTTTGAAAAGTTTGTTTTTAAGTATTCCTAAAACGGGTTAAAAACTATTCTTCAAGTTCCTCCCTTCTTATGACTCTAATATTATCTAGTTTTACTGTAACTGGTATTGGGACTGCTGCACTTAATAGGGAAACAATACATTCATTCTTCGGTTTGTCTATTCGAACAACTTTCGCTTTTTCGTTTTTGAAAGGTTCTGAAATAATTTCAATAATGTCGTTCTTTTCGATTTTAATATCTGCCGCAACCGGCTCGAGCATTTGTTTTACCTTATCATAAGTTACTGTTTCTCCAATGATTCCTTTTACGTAAGGTAAATTAAAGACTGCATCTTCAGCGTGTTTATGATCTGGGGATTCCAAAAAGATATATCCCCTCAATCCGTGTGGTCGTGCTACCGCATAAATTTTGATGTCTTTTTTCTTTACTCTATCGGTAATCATCTCTAACGCCTTGTCCTCTTTGTTTGTTGTAACTTTCACGACATAGATTGAAGATTCAAATTCTCTTTTAGGTTTCTCTTCTTTTACTTCTTCGACTTTTTCTACCTCTGGCTTTTCAGGTTCTTCTGGCATTAGTGATGGCTTAGTTGAACCTTTGATTTTTGGTGCAAATGCATCACTAGCTTCGCTATCATCTTCTTCTAGGTAGTCAAATTCGTCATCGTATCCGTTTTCCATATTTTTGCTCCAGCTAGTTCTCAAAAATCTAAGAACTAGATATAAATAACTAAATATTATGGTTTTTAAATATTATGGTAGGTTAAAACATCATTTTCATTACTACAGAAATCACAAATCCTATCAAACCTATAACTAAAAGACCTATCGCCGAAACTTTTGAAATTGTTTTTAACTCTTCCATAGTTGGCTTTTTTAGCAATCTGCAAATTCTAAGATACTTGTGATATTGTGATGAAAGTTTCCGTATTAGTTTGTTTGCCATGTTTAATTATAGATATTTTAGGTTTTTAAGAGTTATGGGGAAGCTCTTAAAAACCGAGGTTTTTACCCAGTAGGTGATCTGGTGATCTAAGATTACTCATTAAAAAATTCTATTCCAAGCTCGCTTTCCATATCTTTCCTTCTAGCTTCTTCTATGGGAAGTCGCTCGCCTGAAATCTGTGGAGATTTTACTCCTGTTACTACAACCATCACTTTTAGAGATTTTTCCATGTCTTTTGAAATTTGGGCACCTGAAATTAGTTTGGCGTCTGGAGATAACTGTTCTCCAATTTTTTGAACGATTTGTTTGTATTCTTCTAGGGATAAATCTGTCCCGCCGATTACGTTTACCAGTGCTCCGCTTGCGTTTTTAATATCTACATCTAGAAGTGGGTTATTCAAAGCTTTCTCTACAGCTTCCATTGCTCGATCGTTTGAGTCAGATTCTCCCATTCCAATTAGAGAGACTCCTCCGTTAGCCATTACGGCTTTAATATCTGCAAAGTCTAGATTCACTAATCCCGAGGCTGTTACTAGCTCTGTTATTCCTTTTACGGCATTTGTTAGAATTTCGTCTGCAACTTTGAATGCTATTGGCAATGGTAAGTCTGGAGCTAGATCAAGAAGTTTATCGTTTGGGATTACAATTAAAGTATCTACTATTCCTTCCATCCTTTCTAGTCCCTCCATCGCATTTTCTATTCGCTTCGCTCCCTCAACAGTGAAAGGTAGTGTTACGACTCCTATCACTAGGGCACCTTGTTTTTTTGCCACTTCTGCTACAACTGGAGCTGCGCCTGTACCTGTTCCCCCACCTAAACCACAGGTTACAAAAACCAAATCTGAGTTTGCTAATTTTTTCTTGATTTCTTGTTGTTGTTCTTTTGCAGCTTCTGCCCCGATTCTAGGATTTGATCCAGCACCTAACCCTTTTGAAATTTCTCGCCCAATTAAAATCTTGTAGTCTGCATTTCCATAAAGTAAATCCTGAGCATCAGTATTTATTATAATAATTTCCCCACCTTTAATCCCAATTTCTTTCATTCTAGAAGTTGTATTTCCTCCTGCCCCTCCAACTCCCACAACTTTTATTCTAGCAGATTGTTTTTTTAGTATTTCTTCTAGTTCTCTATCTATCTCAGAATTCGCATTATGTTGTAAATTCGGTTTGTCAGAATATGTCTCTTTTACCCCATCTCTTTCTAGTATATTATCCATGTTAAAATTTGGAAGGATGAGTTTTTAAGGATTATTGGGATTGAGTGGTTGATTCAATAATTTCTAAATCTATTTCTAAATCTAAGATTTCCTTAAATTTTGGTGCGAACATTTTTACAAATGGTTCAAACTGTTTTTCTACTTTAAATGTAACTGTTTTTTCATTTATATCAAAGTCAAATATCCTTCTAAAAAGGAAATCTTGAAGTGCGTCAATTTTTTCTTTTTGATTAGTTACGACCTTATTTATTTTGTATGTATATGTGACTTCTTTTCCTGCCAGTGGGTTATTGAAATCGACCAGCGTTCTACCCTTGTCGCTTGATAAAATTTTTACTAATTGTCCATCTAATGAAAGTTGCATTCCCCTTTCAGGGTTAATTTTTTGTTCGTGGAAATGTTTTGTCGGAATCATACGAACCATTTGAGGATTTCGTTTTCCAAATGCTTTTTCTGGTTTGATATCTACTGTATAGTTTTTCTCTAACTCTTTTCCTACTATGTCTTCATCGAAACCATCTGGTAGCATTTTGTGCCCTGCTGATAGTACAAATGGTTTGATATTTTTAATATCCAACTCTGCTTTTTCTGCATCAGCTTTAATATTTGTGTCAAAGATTTCGTCTGTGTTGGAAATTTTCCCCGTGAATTCAATTTCTATAAAGTCGTTTTTGTTAATCGTCATAGGAAAATTTGGCAAGTAAGGTTTTTAAGTTTGATGACTCTATAATTTTATGGCAAAAAAAAGAGAGAGGCAAAAAAGATTATTAATTAAGCCTGGTCCTGAGAAACTTACGTCTGTCGGAATAAAAAGAACTATTTCCATATTCTCTAATGTTTGTGGAATTTTTATCCTTGTTATTGGTGCTTTTTTGGGATATAAATTTTTGAATATCAATAATACTCTTGCTGTAATTATATTTTTATTATTCTTATTTATCGCTGTTCTTGTTAGATTCTCTGTTTTTACTATTGGAATGAAACGAGCTCGTAAAAAATATGATACTTTGTTAAATGATCTTATCGTTGTTAAATGGGGAATGAAAACTGTTGCTAGAGCTTCTTTACTTACCATCTTTTCTTCTATCTTGTTTTTTATAATTTTTATCTTACTTATTATTCCAAACATCCATGTAGTCCTTGCAGACGATGTAATTATGGGAGCACATAGAGGAGATTCTGTTAAGTATATTGAGAATACAATCCCTGCTATCATTAGTGCAATTGAGAATGAAAGCTATAAGTTTGTAGAATTTGACGTTCAATTTACAAAAGATAAACAAATAGTTATTCATCATGATTTAAGTTTACTTAGACTCCAGAAGAAACTCAAATATATTAATGAACTTACTTACGAGGAGCTTCTAGAAATCAGTGATTATCACATACCATTGTATAGTGAGATTATGGATCTAACGGCAGGAAAGAAACCGTTAAATATTGAAATTAAAAGTCAAGGAGATTTTTTTGATGATATGGATATCGTTGATTTAATTATTGCTGATACTAAGGCTCGTGGCATCTTTAATATAACGTTGTTTAGTTCGGTTTCATCTGACGTTGTCAAATATATCGATAGAGAATATCCAGATGCGAAAACTGGGAAAATATATTATATCTCTGGTAGTACACTTTTAAATTTTGAAGAGTTCACTAATGATATGTATGTGGAAACTGAGAGAATTGGCGCAGATTATCTAATGTTGCATGCTAGTAATCTAAGAAATTTTTATGCTTTACAGGAAATTAAACCTGAAAATATCGATATTGTTATCTGGTATTTTTCTAACGAAATGTTTATTATTCCATCAGAAGGACATAGTATCTTAGACAAGTCTGGAAATATTGTTGGTTATTCGGTTTTTCAAGGTGATAGAGATAACGAAATAAAAAATAGTGATGATTGGGAAATTAGATGGAAAGAGAAGAAAATCTTTGGAAGCACTACTGGATTTATTTGGTGAGGTGCATTATAATTATGCAATACAATTTTGTGAATAGATGGGAAGTTTTATAAATCAAATTTTTTTCTGATTAGTATGGTAGCAAGAGTTATTGAGGCGACAGAGATGCGAGTTGGGACTTATTTATTGTTAGATAATGTCGCACATCAGGTCAAGAAAATGGATGTTTCTAAAACTGGGAAGCATGGACACGCTAAAGTTAGGTTTGAGGCTACTTCGGCTTTTAGTGGGAAGAAAAAAGTTATGGTAGTTCCTGGACACGATAAATTTGAGGTTCCTATGATAGAAAAAAGAGCGGCACAGGTTCTTTCGGTTTCTGATAACGTGGCTAGTTTAATGGATAATGAGAGTTTTGAGAATTTGGATTTAGATATTCCTGAAGAATTACAGGGCTCCGTTAGTGATGGAGTTAGTGTGGAGTATTGGGATATAGAAGGGAATAAATTACTGAAGAAGGTCTTATAATGGCACAACTTAAGTACCAAAATATAAGGAGAAAGAAATAATGGCAACAAAAATTCCTGCGGCACAAAATAGATTGTATAAGAATGCGTTTGTTTGTAAGGTTTGTAAACATAAAATGAAGCTTGAGCCACAGAAAATCTTGACCGGAAAAGCTCGATGCCGAAAGTGTGGTGGAAAAGATTTTAGACCGGTGCGTAAGAAGTAGCGCAGGGGAATGTCCCCTTCGCTGTGTACCCCTTTATTTAGTTTTAGTCTAAAACCAATTCGCTAATGACAAATTGATTTTAGACTAAACAATCTAAGGCAAAATAAAATTTTTAACGCGCCCGTCCCTCCTAAAGGTGGACAACCTGTCGCTAAAATTTTATTTTGCAGACTTGGGCTACTAAAAAAGGACTTTTTATTATAATTTTCTTACTAACTCTTCAACTATCTGGTCTACTGGGTTTCTCTCAATAACTAAATTTATGTCAGCTATTTTTGTATAAACAGGTTTTCTTAATGGAAATAGCTTTTTTGTTTCTTCGAATGTTTTATTTCCCTTCCTTTTTATTTCTCTTTCGTGAAGTATCTTTATTGCTTCATCGGTGGATTCTGAAGGAGAAAGATAAATTATTCTTCCTATATTACGCAATGATTTGACATTTTCTTTATTAAAAATTTCAAATTGCGAGGCAATTGTTCCTCCCCCAAGAGATAATATGCAATTATTAGGTAAATTTTTTAAAAATTCGTTTAAAATCTTTGTTTCTTCTAAACGGTAGGATTCAATACTGTTTTCTTTTATATGGTTATTAATCCCATTTAACTTCTCTTCAACAAATTCATCAAAATCAAAATAAGATTCATTTAACTTTTTAGAAAGAGCAATACCAATAGTTGTTTTTCCAATAGATCTTGGACCAATTATTATCTTAATCATTTTTATATGCCTCATTTATTTTTATTGGTGTCCATAATCCTTTATCATATTTGAAATTTGTAACAGAAGCATTATTGATTTTTCTTTCGTAAATCTCTTTAGGTGACTCATCTAAAGCTCTTTTCAAAAATGCCTTAATGACCATTTCATGTGTAAAAACCCCGATTTTTTTATATTCTGTATCTTTTGAAAATTCTTGAGAATTAAACCAATTATAGAATCTGTCTTCCACGTCCTGTTTCGACTCTCCCCCTGGCGGGCTATAATCCCACCCTTGAGAAGTTATTTCATTTAAAACCTCTGGGGTATAAATTTCTTCTGTAGGTTTTCCTTCCCATTCTCCCAAACTTCTCTCTAAAAGGGATGTCTCCTGAATTATGTTTTCAATTCCGGCATAGCTGGCAGTTTGAAGAGTCCTAGCAGCGGGAGATACATAAACGGTATCAAAATTAGGTAGATGTTCCTTTAGGTATCTTGCTTGCACAATTCCCCTTTCTGAAAGTGGTGTTTTGATAATCCTTCCTCCAACAGCCCTGTCTGAAAAGATATTTGCTTCACTTTCTGCATGTCTTATCAAATATAAATCAATCATAATCTAAATAGGTATTAATTACTTATAAAGCTTTCTATATGTTATTACTTACAGGTGACAAACTATACATATAATCTTTTTTACTTTAAATAAAATTTAAATATTTTAAGATGACAGTGTCAATAGAATAGCTTTTTAAACTAAATTTATTTTAATATAAGATGGTGGATTTTTGGGTGTATGATGTTGGGTTTTTGATTTTGTTTAGTATGTTTGTAATATGGTTTTTGTATTCTAGAAGGAAGAATTTGAGTCGAGAGGGAATTGTATTTATGTATCGAACGAAGTTTGGGATTAAAGTTATTAATTATATAGGGGATAAATTTAAGCGAGTGTTATATAGTTTAAGATATTTGATTATTGGATTGGGTTTTGTTTTGATGGGCTCGATGCTTTGGATGTTAGGGCAAACTGTTTCTATCTATCTGCTGAATCCTGAAATCACGAAATTAATTAAGGCGCCTCCAATTGCTCCTCTGATTCCGTATTTTCCTAAGTTGTTTGGGATGGAAAGTTACTTTCCACCTTTCTATTTTACTTACTTTATTGTAGCTCTTGCTATTGTGGCAATTGTTCATGAATTTTCGCATGGAGTTTTTATGAAATTATTCAAGGTTAAAATTAAATCTACGGGAATGGTTTTCTTAGGTCCTATCTTAGGAGCCTTTGTTGAGCAAGATGATAAAAGTTTTAAGAGCAAGAAAAAAACTGAGAGAATGACAGTTTTGGGGGCTGGTGTTTTTGCTAATATCATTTTTGCCTTAATCTTTTATGGACTTTATGTTGGATTTTTCTTTACATCGTTTACAGCAGCTGGATATGAATTTAATTCGTATGGAATGGGTTTAGTGCCATTAGAAAACATAACTGGATTTTCTAACAGTAGTAATAATTTAACAGCCGTTGCGACAACTAATGGAAATTATTATTTAGATGAAAACTTAGCTATTCAATTATCTCATAGTAATGGTGAGTATCTGATTGCATATCTTGAGGCCCCTGCTGTTTTGGCTGGGATGCGTGGAGCAATTATCCAGGCTGATGATGTTAAAATTATTGGGCATGACACACTGAGAGAATTTTTAGAAAATAAGCAACCTGGAGACTCTGTTAAATTTATTACTGAAAATGAAAAAGAGACTAAAGAATATGATATAATCTTAGGTGAGCACCCTGAAGATTCTAGTCGAGCTTATGTTGGAGTGGGCCATAGCGTTGCGTCAAGACAAGGATTTGTGCAGAAAGTTTTGGTTAAATTTATGGACTTTAAAGAAAGTTCAACTTTGTATAAACCGACATGGGATGGAAAATTTGTTTATTTTATTTATCATTTATTTTGGTGGATCATGATTATTAATTTACTTGTCGCGTTATTTAACATGATGCCACTTGGAATGTTGGACGGAGGACAGTTCTTTTATCTGGCTATGCTTGGTATTTTTAAATCGGAAAAAACTGCGAAGGTTCTCTCTAAAATTGCTGGATATGTAATTTTATTTTCTTTCATTGTAATGATGTTTCTTTGGTTTGTCAGAATTATGTGATAATACCTTCAAAGTAATTAGTTATTTATTTGAGAATTTTGTGTGAATGATTTAAAAAGTCCATTGGATAATTTGAAATATGGTTAACGAGATACAGGATAAAAATTGTCTTAATGAGGCTAAATCTAAATTAAAGAAAGAAGGATATGGGATTGTTGGTGATCATAGTGCTGTAAAAATTTGTCTTTGGACTAAACATTCAATTAGGGGAGATGGTGGATGCTGGAAAGAGAAATTTTATGGAATTAGTTCTGCTGGATGTTGCCAGATGACTCCGAGTTTATTTCATTGTGAGAATAAATGTCTTCACTGTTGGAGAAATCTAAATTACACATCTGATAAAAAAATAAAAAATTGTGATAGCCCTGTTGAAATTTTGGATGGAATTGTTGAGGCGAGGAAGAAACTATTAGCTGGATTTAAGGGTTGGGAAAAGATTGATTTGAAAAGATATAATGATGCGCTTGAACCGAAGTTATATACGATGAGTTTGTCGGGAGAGCCGACTTTATATCCGAGGCTTGGAGAGATGTTTAAAGAAATTCGCAGAAGGGGCGCGATTTCGTTTTTGGTAACCAATGGCTTAAATCCCGAGGTGCTAGCCGGATTTAGCGACGAGGAATTGCCAACGCAGATTACAATTTCTACTAATGCTCCTAATGAAAAATTGTTCAAGATTTGGCATCGCTCGACTAAGGTTGATGCCTGGAAAAAGTTTAATGAAAGTTTGGATGTTCTGCGAGAACTCAAGGGCAGGGTTCGGAGAGTTGTGCGTTTGACTTTGGTTGAAGAAGGTAATGAAGGGGAGTTTAATGGTGTGACCAATATGACAGAAGGAAATATCAAAGAGTATTGTGATTTGATTAAAAAAGCCGAGCCGGATTTTATTCATGTTAAGGGGTTTATGTCGGTTGGATATTCTCGGGCTAGGATGGGTTATGATAAACAGCCGTGGTTCAATGCTATCAAAGATTATGCTTTGAGAATTAGGGATGGACTAGGAGGATATGAGATTGCTGGAGAGGATGAAAGAAGCTGTGTTGTTATGTTGGCAAAAAAAGGAATGAAATTGAAGATTGAGAAAGTTTAGTTACAAAAATATTACGCCGTCTTTTGTTAGAGCGGTAAATCGGATTCCGACCGGAAGAGAAAGTAAAGCTGATTGGAGCGCCATATGTTCTTTGCCGTTTCCAGATGCGATTGAGAGTGCGACTTCTAGTCCGTCGAATTTTCCTTCAAGTTTTTTACTAAATTCTTTTTTTAGCTGAATCAGACCTTTATTTGAATCAAATTCTATAAAATCGAAAGGAACTCCATGGACTTGAAATTCTTTTGCGAACGTTGGGCCTACTAAGATTATTTTTTCCCATTCGCCTTTTTGCATGAGTCCTGAGATTTGTCCCCATGTCCCTTTTCCTGTTGATAGCAATGCTACTAATTCCATCAGTGGAAAATGAGGTACAAGTATTTAATGATTTGTATGATTGGGTATATTTTAGGGAATGATAAGTTTTATAAAGTAAAATTTCAGTTGATTATTACTACTGTTAGTAGAAGGTTAATCCCGACTCATTTTCTAACAGTTTATGTATCATGGAAATCAAAACGGCACTCGCTGAATTAAGAAAAGAAAAGAAACGTAAGTTTGTTCAAACAGTTGATTTAGTGATGAACTTGAAGAATTTTGATGTTAGAAAAGAAGCTTTGAATACTTTTATTTTTGTTCCTCATGGAAACGAGAAGAAATTGGCTGCGTTTTTTACGAAGAGATCTAAGTTAATAGATACTATTACCGAAGAGGATTTTATGAAATATAAAGATCTTAAGGATATT
>DAOWDJ010000012.1 GCA_030639065.1 archaeon | reverse complement strand
GTCTTATAAATATTTTGATTAAATATTAATTATTATCAGCTATTTCTTCTGAATGATTTGTCCCGTTTTTATCTCTATTCCTTTCCTCTCCATCGAGTAACTCGAACACTCTTATTTGGGCATCATAAGTTTCTTGGTCCGACATGACTATTCTATATATTCCTTCTTCTGTAAGAGTATGTTTTCCTGCCATATCTATAGAATGATCCCAAATTTTCCTATGACGAATAGCATAACTTCCCTCAGAAATATCAGAATTCATCTCTGCCCATTTTAGCCATGCTTCTTGAGAAGTCACAAAATTATCTTCAGGCCTATCCTCTCTTTTTCCCAAATCTAATCTAAATATTTTAACTGCCCCTATCTGTGCCAATTTATAATTATCAAAGTGTGTTCTCATAACAGCATATTTTATATCACAAACATCATCCATATCTTTTCCACAAATTTGTTCAATCATCTCTCTATGTGGATGAATACCTTTAGGAATTTTTTCATACAAAATCGCCGCAGTTTTATATTTCCCCCTCAGAACATCATCAAATGGACAATCCTCACACGAATCAAGTTTTTCAATCAAATCATTTTTGGAAGCATACTTCTTATCTAATTCCTTTTCGATGATCATTCAAAGTTTTATTAATGATACTTTATAAGCTTTTCTAATGTTACTTCTCAACAATGACATTATTCCAAATAAATAGCCACTTTCCCAGGTTTAGCTTTTTTCGCTTTACTTTCTGGATCATATTTTTTAGAATCATTAACAGCAAAAACTTTTACATTTTTCCCAACAGCCTTAGAGGTTTTCTTAGTATCAACTTTCTCAACTTCAAATGGCATTACGTAAAGATAAACATTTTTTATATCACCTTTAACTTTCTCGAGAACATATTCTATATCTTTAACAATTTTGGAATTCAAATCACTAACTTTATCTTTCTTTGAAATTTTAGAGGCGTCTGCTTTCGGCCAATTACTATTAGAAATGAAATTTTTATTTCCCATTTTCTCCCAAAGTTCTTCGGTGAGATGAGGGCAAATAGGATTTAATAATAGCAAAAACTTTTCAAACGTTTCTTTTGATGATTCTTTTTTTTCAATCAAATCAAATAGCTCACGAAGCTCAATAGTAGCTTTTCGGTATTCAAAATTTTCATAATACTCACTTACATTCTTAATGGTTTTATTTAGCTCAGATAAAACCTCCTTACTGTCTTCTTCAAATGAATTATTCTCTAAATAATTTATAACTTTCTTAGTAAATCTAGAACTACCCTGTATCCCACTATCACTCCAATTAAATCCCTTATCTGGAGCAGCAACGGAGACTAAAAAAAATCGAGTGGTATCAACCCCATATTTCTTCATTATTTCCAATGGCTCAACACCATTACCCTTGGATTTACTCATTTTCTCCCCATCGTTTCCATTAATCATACCCTGGTGATACAGCCTAGGAAAAGGCTCTCTAAAATTAATTAAATTTAGGTCTGCTAAAAATTTAGTATAGAATCTAGAGTAAATCAAATGCATACAAGCGTGTTCAGCTCCACCAATATAAGTATCAACCGGATTCCAATATTTCACTTTTTCTTTACTAAATATTTTCTTAGAGTTATTTGGGTCGCAAAATCTCAAGAAATACCAAGATGAATTTACGAAAGTATCCATCGTATCAGTTTCTCGTCTTCCCATTTTTCCGCATTTTGGACAAGGTGTTTTAATCCAACTTTCATTAGTCTCTAAGGGATTCCCCTCTCCAAATTTAACATCTTTAGGGAGAATGACAGGTAGCCCATTTTCCGGCACAGGGACAGCTCCACAAGCTTCACAATGGATAATTGGGATTGGAGTTCCCCAATATCTCTGTCTGGAAATCCCCCAATCTCTAAGTCTAAAATTAACAACTTTTCTGCCGAGCTTTTTCTTGGTCAACCAGTCTGTAATTTTCTTTTTAGCTTCTTCAAATTCTAATTCATTAAAGTCCCCAGAATTAATCAACTTACCTTTTTCGCTAAATGCACGAGTGTCAGTCAGTTCTCCTTTAATTACTTTTTTAATATCAATCTTATACTTCTTCGCAAAATCAAAATCTCTCTGGTCGTGTGCAGGAACCGCCATAACCATTCCAGACCCATAATCGGCGACGACAAAATTTCCAATCCAAACAGGAATCTTTTCACTATTCATAGGATTAATCGCATAACTCCCACTAAAGACACCCTCCTTTTCCAAATCCCCAACCTCTTTTTCAGAGACTGATTTCAATTTTTTTAAAAACTTATCAACTTCCTTTTTTTGTTCATCAGTTACTAATCCATCTAATTTAGGATGCTGAGCAGATACGACCATAAATGTAACCCCAAAAATAGTATCAGGCCTAGTTGTAAATATAGGCCATTTTTCAAAAATACAATTCAAAACACTTTCTTCAGTTTTTCCATTATAATGAGATTTATTCCCAACGGAAAGAATATATTCCGCATTCAAAAACTCTGCCAGTTTTTTTGGATCATTTCCTGGAACAATATGGTCATTTTCGTCCTCCAGAACTACAATCTTTTTCACGTTCATCTTTATCTTATTATAATCAAATTTCCAATTACAATACTTTCCTAATGTAGGACGAGGCTTAAAATCTCTGAATGCATTACCATTATCATATTCTTCAATCGATCTAGGGAGTGGAGATCCAACCATAATAAAACCAGATATTTTTGTACTTATATTTTCAAGAATTTTCATCATTAAAATATTTCCAAGAGAATGTCCAATCACGATAGTATTTTCATTGAAAGAATAATTATCTAGAACAGCTTTCAATTGTTCTTCTAATTTAGGAGCTTTCCCACCTGGTAAATTTGGAGTAAAAATAACATTTCCACCACGTAATTCAATTTCTTTTTTCAACCATTCCCAAAAAACACTTTTAGAATTGTCACCGTATGCATGCAAGAATACAAACTCCTTATCTTTAATATCTCCAAACTTTGAAATCTCAAAATCAATCTCAGTTCCATGAGATTTCCCAATCCAATTTCTTTGCATGGCTTTAGTTTTATCTGGCCAATCTAATTTTTTAATATCTTCATAAAGTTCATCGGCGTAATCTGTAATTCTAAAAAACCATTGTTTCAAATGCTTAATTTCAACATCCGTATCCTCGTGCCTCCAACATTTTCCATCAACAACTTGTTCGTTAGCCAAAACAGTTTCACATTTAGGACACCAATTAACAGCACTAGTTTTTTGATAAGCCAAATTCTTTTCTAACATTTTTAGAAAAATCCACTGATCCCATTTATAGAAAGCAGGGTCAGCAGTACTGAGAACTCTCGACCAATCGTAAGTCAGTCCCAAAGTTTTTTGTTGTAAGATAAAATTAGGAATTGAATTGTTTGTATAATCTTCAGGGTGAGTTCCAGCTTTTATGGCAGCATTTTCTGCCGGAAGTCCTAGCGAATCAAATCCCATAGGATGCAGAACATTAAATCCATTCAGAATTTTATAACGTGCCAAAATATCTCCAAGCACATAATTAAATGAATGTCCCATATGAATCCCAGTTCCAGATGGATAAGGAAACATTTCTAACACATAATATTTTCCCTTCTTATTCTCTTTAGCCTCAAAAATCTTCTTTTCTTCCCATCTATCTTGCCACTTCTTTTCGATACTAGCAAAATTTATTTCTTCCATCAATGGTTAATGTAATACGCATTTTTAAATTACTCCATTTTTGAAAATATGATAAAATATAAAACGCTCCCGCCGGGATTTGAACCCGGGTCACCGCCGTTCTCCAGGAAACCTCTAGGAGATTATTGGTAGCTGTTCAAGCGAACACGGAGTTTATCATCTCATCGACTAAAACTCCCCACCTTTTGAGAGGGCGGCATCCTTGGCCACTAGACTACGAGAGCGTAAAACAAAAAAGAGATAGTGGCTTTTAAAGATTGTGTAGCAAGATATTGGTCACTTAAAAAATTTATCCCTTCATCTCAACAATAACTTTTTCTTCCCTAACATAGTATCCAATAATTTCAACCTTCAAAGGAATGAATTTTATATAACACTTATCGCTAGAATATGCCCGGACCTCTATCCCAGTTGCCAATTCAGTTAGAACGACATCTTCTTTTTTTCGCACCCCAGGAGTTTCAATCTCATAAATAATTGTATCAGAAAGTCTACGAACTTTCGATTCAACTTCAACTTTCGGCAAGTTTATCCTTCTATTTGCCTCTTTATCTGAAATTCTAAATGACTCTCCAATAGTCTTTGGTGCTTCTCGAGCAACCTGTCTCATTTGCGGATTTCCTTTAGCAATACGAATACTAATTTCTTTAGGTATTCCCTGTCCATTATTAAGATTATTACCCATCTGTCTTTCCAACTGCTTAACTAAAGAACCCATAATTTTCTCCATTCCAAATGGCAATTTTATTTCCTCTTGCATCCTCTCACTAGAATCATTTCTCCCAAGCATTCCGAAATCTTCACTTTCTTGTATACCACTAAGAGAATTTCCACAATAAGGACAATAGTTAAACTTAGATCCGACCTTCTTATCACACGACGAACATTTATTCTTTGCCATATACATTTACACTTTCCCTATATATAAATTTAATTAATACCAATAAAGTTTCTAATTAGAAATTATAGATTCAAATTATCTACCATGGAACTTTAATTATTTTTTACTTTGAAGAGTTCATTAGTAATTATAGAATACATCAACGCACTTTGCACTGCTTCTGGAAATCCAAATGGTTCAATTTCTTTTAACGCATTTTCCATTTTGTTTCCAATTTTTAAACTAACTTGATTGACAGCATTTCTTGAAATTGGATTCCTACCCCCCTCTATCATTTTCCCTTGCATAAAAAGCCCATTATGAATATGCCTTGGAGTTTCGGGACTAACCTCATTTTCAATATAGGGCGCCAAAGTCTCAATTAAACTTGAACCTTTAAATTTGCTAAGTACAGGAGTATTTGGAAAACTATAGGCTTCAAATTTTACTTCAAAACCACCTTCACTATTTCCAACTTCAAATCTTATTCCGGCATTAATCCAATTATCAATTCCACCTTGAGAAGTGTCATATCCATGAATATATGCATTGTCCCAATATTCCTTTCCAGGTAATCGAGTTGCAGTATTTTTTACATCTTCCCCCGAGCACTTTTTTTCTAATAAATCTAAAGATTCCGTGGCATCTCTAGCAAGAAATTCATATCCCCACATAGTTCTCCTAGATCCATGATAATAGGATTGATCTCCAGCTGGTACGAGTTTCCCTTCATCAGGGTCAGGTTCTTTAATTTTTGCTATACGAGAGTTTTCTACTCCATAGTGGAGATCACATTTATATAATTCCAAAGAATTAGAAATATTTTCTTTTAACGTTTTTTCTATATTGGCATAAATATTTTTCATAAATTAAGTGAATAATATTAGATTATAAAGAATATGGTGATGTGAAATATATTTTAAGATATTCATTTAAGACTTATTAGAAGCCCTAATTTCCTCTTCGTCTATTAGCCCTTAGGCTTGGTCTAACTTTTGGAGCCTTAACAGGGCTATTTCTCAAACCCCTAGCTTTCCGACCAGCAGAGCTAATTCCTCTCAATGCTCTCTTCTTTGGAGCTTTAATGAATTCACCTAACTGTTTATCACTTTTGATTTCAGGAGCTACACGATCAACCAAAATTACCTCGAAAAAATAATTCATTCCGTCCTTTCCAACCTGATAAGAATTCAAGACTTCCATGTTATCATACTTTCTAGCTACCCTAGTTTCAGCAATTTCCTTATAATTCATTCTAAGATTTTTTCTAATATGTAGCCTCTTAGTTCGTCTCGCTTTATTAGGCCTCGACCTTTTATGACCACCACGCTTAAGCTTAACTCTAACAACAACTACTCCTTTCTTCGCCTTATAACCTAAAGACCGTGCCCTATCTAATCTCAACGGTTTATCGACTCGAGTAATCGCCCCAC
This sequence comes from archaeon, assembly GCA_030639065.1. Classification (GTDB taxonomy): domain Archaea; phylum Nanobdellota; class Nanobdellia; order Pacearchaeales; family GW2011-AR1; genus JAGVXH01. The sequence goes on along the minus strand of DAOWDJ010000012.1, from coordinate 215 downwards.
ATTTCCGCCATTCAATCATTCTCTCACGAGATAACTTCACGTCCGGTTTCTTCCAAGCCTCCCTCAGGTATTTTGTAACTCCCATATTATATTCATTAAAATTTCCTTTTTAAAGCTAATCATTAGTTTTATAAATCAAAATCTCACTAAGTATTTACATGAGGCTGTGGCGCAGTCAGGTAGCGCATCGCTCTGATAAGGCGGGGGTCCGCGGT